>PQAM01000003.1 GCA_003104975.1 Candidatus Methylomirabilota bacterium | reverse complement strand
TGCTTGAGCAGCATCCCTATCACCCCCGGATGCCCTTTCCAGGACGCCCGCATCAGGGCGGTCCCACCATCATTATCCCTCGCGTTCACATCGGCGCCGCGATTGAGCAGCAGCTCGACGACACCGGCATGCTCATGCCAGGCTGCATGCATCAGGGCGGTCCAGCCGTCGTCATCCCTTGCGTTCACATCAGCCCCGCCATTGAGCAGCAGTTCGACAACCTCGACACGCCCATACCAGGCTGCATGCATCAGGGCGGTTGCGCTCTTACTCGCCGTGGCGTTCACATCGGCGCCGCGAGCGAGCAGGAGCGCGACAACCTCCCCATGCCCATGCCAGGATGCATACATGAGGGGGGTGACGCTATTACGGGCCGAGGCGTTCACATCAGCGCCTTTATTGAGCAGCAGATTTGCAATCTCGACATATCCAAGCCAAGATGCGTGGATCAGGGCGGTCCAACCATCCGGATCCCTCGCGTTTGCATCGGCGCCTTCCGCCAACAGGCGCTTGACGTCTGCGGCGGCTCCGGATTTAGACGCCTCGATGAGCTTATCATCACGTGTTCCACCAGCCTGAAATAATGAGCCGAAGAAACCCATACAATCTCCTTTCAGATTTCACACCTCAACTCGTCCATCATCTATCAATGGAACATGGTGCAATCATTGCTGATGTCCGGGATCTGCGGCGCGGAATACGTCATCGGCTGGATCTGTTGGTTCGAATGATCAATCCGCTGTTGAATTACAGGGCATGGCTGAAGCGCTATGGTCACCCAGGGTCCATCGTGAACAGCGTTCATAGCGACTTTCTATAGCGTCCCGCCCACGGCTGTCAAGTGTTATTGAGGGCGGTCTCGGTCAGGATGAGCGTGCAGAGTGCAACCACCAATCTTGATGGGCACTGGATAACCTGACGAGGAAGGTCGCGAACGATGAAGGGTCAAGAGGACGGGCGACTCAGTAGGGATGCTGGGGTGTCGGTTGAGCGGGCGTGATGACCGTGGGAAGCCGGGAGACATTGGTGGAGGGTAGGGGATTCGAACCCCCGACCTCGGCGTTGCGAACGCCGCGCTCTCCCAACTGAGCTAACCCCCCCTTGGAGCAGTGTGTAGTGCGGTAGGGGCAGGGCTTGCCCTGCCCGAATATGGGCGCAGCATGCAGCGCCCCTACGATGCGATACAGTAACGGAAAGCGGCTGATTTGTCCAGTGACCTTTTTGAGTAGGGCGGAAGGCCGATCAGTCGCATCGTTTGCCGGAGACGCGCATAAGATCCTCGGTTGTGTAGATCGCCTCCAGATCGTAGCCTTTTCGCTCCAGCTCTTCACGGCCGCCCTCCTGTCGATCCACCAGCGCCAGCACGGTCACGATCTGAAATCCGGTATGCAGCGCGCCCTCGATCGCCTTGAGGGTCGAGGCACCGGTTGTGACGACATCCTCAATGATCGCCACCCTTGCGCCAGGCTGCTCGAACCCCTCCACCCACTTCTGCGTTCCATGCCCTTTCGGTTCCTTTCGGACGCTGAAGGCCTGAATTGGCGTCCCTTGCAGCGCGCTGTGATAGGCGACCGCGTAGGCGATGGGATCGGCGCCGAGTGTGAGCCCTCCAACGGCAGCGATCTGCTCACCGTTGTGTTGTTCTATCACCCTGATCCGCTCGAAGAACAGTGAACCAAGCAGCGGCATCGCTTCCGCCATAAACGTCGTCTGTTTGCAGTTGATGTAGTAGTGACTCTTCCGGCCTGACGCCAAGGTAAAGATCGGCTTGGCGCTGTACTGGAAGGAGTGTTGAACCAGCAATTGCAGGAGTTGGTCTCTGGGAGTATCCACGGGGGTGAGGATACACGACGAAGGTGAGGTTGTCTAGATCGTACAGCGAGGCTGAGTCTGCTTTTCCAGGTAGTGCTGGTGATATTCTTCCGCCCGGTAAAAGGTTGAAGCGGGTGTGATCTCGGTGACGATCGGCCGCCGATACTGTCCGCTGAGTTGCAGTCTCTGCTTGGAGGCCAGCGCCGCGGCCCGCTGCTCCGTATCATGGAAAAAGATCACCGACCGGTACTGGGTGCCGACGTCCGGCCCCTGGCGATTGAGACTGGTGGGATCATGGATGGTCCAGAAGAGATTGAGGAGATCGTCGTAGGAGACCTGTGACGGATCATATTCTGCCTGGACAACCTCCGTATGGCCGGTGGTACCGGTGCAGACATCGTAGTATGTGGGATTCTCAGACGAGCCGCCCATATAGCCGACTGTCGTTGAGACGACACCCGGTATTCGGCGAAACGCGGCTTCAACCCCCCAGAAGCAGCCCGCCCCAAAGGTCGCCTTTTCCATCGGTTTGCTACGTATCACTCAATGACCTGGACTCCCTTCCAGAATGCCACGCGGCCGGCGATCTGCTTGGCAGCGTTTTTGGGCAAAGGATAGTACCAGGCTGCGTCCGGATTCACCGCATCGTCAACCACAACATCATAATAACCGGCTTCGCCCTTCCAATGGCAGGTGGTACGGGTGGCGCTCTCGCGGAGATATTCGGATCGGACCGAGGCGCGAGGGAAGTAATGATTGCCCTCGACGACGATGGTCTCATCGCTCTCCGCGATCGTTACTCCGTGCCAGACAGCCTTCATGATTCAGCGCCCTTTTTCTGGTCAGACATGAACGTCTTCAGGATATCAACGGGGATCGGAAAGACAATGGTAGAGTTCTGTTCCGTCCCGATCTCGGTCAGCGTCTGCAGATATCGAAGCTGGATGGCGACAGGGTCAGAAGCCAGGATTCTGCCCGCCTGCGCCAGCTTTTCGGAGGCGATCAGCTCGCCCTCGGCGTGGATGATCTTGGCCCGCTTCTCCCGCTCGGCCTCTGCCTGTTTGGCCATGGCTCGCTGCATCTCATGCGGCAGGTCCACCAGTTTCACCTCGACCGCCGTGACCTTAATCCCCCAGGGATCGGTGTGCTGGTCGATGATCTGCTGGAGCCGCTGATTGATCCGTTCGCGCTCTGCCAGCAGTTCGTCCAGTTCCGACTGCCCCAGAACGCTCCGCAGGGTCGTCTGCGCGATCTGCGAGGTGGCGAAGAGGTAATTCTCGACCTGAACGATCGCGCGTTCCGGGTCAATCGCCCGGAAGTAGATGACGGCGTTGACCTTTACCGAAACGTTGTCCTTGGTAATGACGTCCTGCGAGGGGACATCCATCGTGACCGTCCGCAGGCTGACCTTCACCATTCGATCGATGACAGGGATCAGGAGGATCAGGCCGGGTCCGTTGCCGGCTCCACCCAGATTGACGACCGCCTTGGCAAGACGGCCCAGGCGAAAGATCACCGCCCGTTCGTACTCAGGGAGTATGCGGACCGAGCTGGCAAGTACAAAGAGCGCCAGGATGAGGAGAAAGAGTATCGGGACCAAGCCGAAAACCGCTGAGAGAATCTCCTGGGGATTCATGCCTGCCCTCCCTGTTGTCGTTGCGTTGACATCGCATCGGCTTCAACGGCCACTGCCTCGTGATCTTTGCTGACGAATAACAGAAGCCCCTTCAACGTCCGGATCCTGACCTTATCGCCAGGCTCAGCTCCCTCCTCGCATCGAGCCGACCAGAGTTCGCCTCCAACCAAGATGCTTCCCTCCGGTTTAAGCGGCGTCCTGACCGTGCCGATCTGCCCGATCAGTCCTTCGGCGCCGGTCGTAGTCTGTTGATGCTGCGCCCGCAGCGCCATGGCCACGATAAAGAGAAAGAATGCCGCCGTTGCCCCGGTAGTCAGGATAATGGCGGGCAACGAGATCCGCATGAACGGCGCCGGGCTCTTGATCAGCATCATCGAACCGAGGATCATGGCGATGATCCCGCCGACGGCAAGCATGCCGTACGAGGTCACCTTGATCTCGGCAATGAACAGAATAATCGCCAGCAGGATCAGGAGCAGCCCGGCGTAGTTAATGGGCAGGGTCTGGAAGGCGTAGAAGGCCAGGATCAGGCAGATGCCGCCGAGGACGCCGGGCAGAATCGCCCCGGGGGTCGACAGCTCGAAGTACAGCCCGGCCAGGCCCAACATCAACAGCATGTACGCGATGGTCGGATCGGAGATGACCTTCAGGATCTTATCGCGGAGGCTCATATCGATACGGCTGACCTCGACCCCTTTGGTGTGCAGGATGACCGTACCGCCGGCTGTCGTGACCTCCCGACCATCCAGGGCCACGAGCAGGTCGTCCAGCCTGTCTGCCACAAGGTCGATGATCTTGAGCGTGAGCGCCTCCTTCTCGGTTGCCGACACGCTCTTGCGGACCGCATCCTCGGCCCACTGGACGTTCCGGCCGCGCTGCTCGGCGATGGTCCGGATATAGGCGGCGGCGTCGTTGGTCACCTTTTTGGTCATCTCTTTGTCCATTGGGCCTCCCATATTGACCGGGTGGGCGGCCCCGATATTGGTGCCGGGCGCCATGGCCGCCACGTGGGCCGCCAGGGTGATAAAGGCGCCGGCGGACGCGGCGCGGGCGCCTTTCGGCGAGACATAGACGATGATGGGGCGCTCGGCGGCCAGCATCTCCTTGATGATGGAGCGCATCGAGAGATCAAGGCCGCCCGGGGTGTCCAGTTCGATAATCAGCGCCTGGGCCACCTCGCGGTCGGCCTGCTTGATGGCACGGATGATATAATCGGCCGTACTGGGTGAGATTACCCCTTCGATCTGAATCGCCAAAACCGGCCGAGGCGCAGGTTCCGTCTTCGCGTCGGTAATCGCGGACCATACCAACGCGCCCACGATCAACGTACACCAGACAACGAGCCGTTTGGTCATGTGCCTACTCAACTTGGGTGAAAAAATTGGTACTTCCCCCCCTCACCTTCATCCTCTCCCCCAAGGTGGGGGAGAGGAAAACTATTTAATTCCCCCTCGCCCCCGAGTACCCTCTGGGTGCGGAGAGGGTTGGGGTGAGGGGTCAACACAGCAGATCGTCAAGCATATCATGCGTCGGAGGTGCGCGCTTGACGCTTGGCGTCCTGCCACAACCGCTCCATCTCCTCCAGGCCGATCTCGTCGAAGCGACGACCATCGCAACGCAGCGCTTCCTCCATGGACCGGAACCTGGTCGTAAAGCGCACAACGCTTTTACGCAGCGCCTCCTCCGCGTTCAGGTTCAGGAATCTGGCAAGGTTAACCAGACTGAACAGGACGTCTCCCAATTCCTGTTCGATCGCCTCCGGCGTGGCGGACTCGATCGCCTCTGTCAGCTCGCCAAGCTCCTCTTCAAGCTTTGCCTTGACTCCGGAGATCTCGTGCCAATCAAACCCGACCCGCGATGCCTTATCCTGCAGCCGTTGAGCGCGCAGGAGAGCGGGGAGTTCTCGCGGGACACCATCCAGGGCCGATACGGGGGCCGTCGATACGGCATGACGCTCCTTGCGCTTCAGTTCCTCCCACTGTTCCAGGACCTCGTGGGCCGTGGAGGCGGTTCCGTCGCCGAAGACATGGGGGTGACGGCGCACCATCTTCTCCGTTATCGCCGCCAAAACCTGCCCGATGGTGAACTCGCGCTGTTCGGCCGCGACCTGGGCGTGAAATATGACCTGAAACAGCAGATCACCCAACTCCTCCATGATCTGTTTGGGGTCTTCTTCGTCGATCGCCTCCACCACTTCATAGGCTTCCTCGATCAGGAACGGCTTCAGGGTCTGCCGTGTCTGCTCCCGGTCCCACGGGCACCCGTTGTCCTCCCGCAATCGCTCCATAATTCGCACCAATGCCTCGAACTGCGCTCCGCTCGCCTCCGCCATTGGGCCTCCTTGAGGTTATAAATCGGCTGTTTTTTCTACATTAAGTATAGTCTTCGTTTGTCATCCGGGCAAAGCGAATCTCCGGATACGTTGAGGCCGGGATAAATTGCTTTGACAAGGCGAGGGTGAACGGCTAACGTACCGTGTTTACACTATCTTCATGAGGCGATGATGGAATCGTTCTACATAAGCTTGGCCTTCGGCTGCGCCGCTGCCGCGGCGAACGTGGCCGGCGGACTGCTGATCACGATCAAACGACGATGGGACGAGGTGCTGCTGAAATACTTCCTCGCCCTCGGGACCGGCTTTATGCTGGGGGCCGCCTTCCTTGGGATGGTGCCGGAGAGCGTGCGCCTGACCGAGCACGCGCCCCTGCTGATTCTCGGCGGGTATCTGCTCATCCATTTTGCCGAGCATATCCTGGCGCCCCATTTTCACTTCGGCGAGGAAACCCACGTAGAGGCGGTCCTGGCGCCGGCGGTCAGCCTCTTCGCCCTGACCGGTCTGCTGGTCCATACCTTCTTCGATGGGGTGTCGATCGCATCGGGCTTCCATGTCAGCACGGAGCTGGGGGTCTTGATCTTCGTGGCGGTAGCGCTTCACAAGATTCCCGAGGGATTTACGGTCGGTTCCATCATGCTGGCGTCCGGCAGGACACGTACGATCGCTGTCGCATCATCGGTGGCGCTTGCCTTCTCGACGATCTTTGGCGTCCTGTTTGCGTCGTACCTTGAGGGGCTGCTGGGGTATCGGCTGGCCGTGTCGGCAGGGGTCATGATCTATGTAGCGGCATCCGACCTGATGCCGGAGGTCAATCGTGAGAAAGGGATCCTGATGGCGGTCATGGTGTTCGTTGGGGTCCTGCTGTTTTATGTCACCGAACAGTTGCTTTCCGGTCTGGGTCACTGAGTCCGGTCCGGCGCAGACTGGCTGGAGGGGCTAATTGTGCTTGCACACGGCGGCCGGATTTGGTATATTTTTACAAAGTTTAATTGCGGTCGACCAATCAGGAGGCGGTGTGAGAAAGGGATGGCATATCGCAATAGCGCTGGCGGGCTTGATCCTGCTGTCGGCGGGACCGGCGTTGGGAGAGATCTATTACCGGACCGACACGGATGGGCTGGTCTACTTTACCAATGCGCCGACAACGCCGCAACACAGGCTGCTCCGGCCTGGTGTCCTGCCCGCCACCACAAAACTCACCGCCGCGAACATATCCGGACTCATTGATGTCCTGGCGGCCGAGTACGAGCTTGATCCGGCCCTGATTCGAGCGGTGATCCAGGTGGAGTCGAACTTCAACCGTAAGGCGATCTCGCCGAAGGGGGCGCAAGGGCTGATGCAACTCATGCCGGGGACCGTCTGGCGCTTTTCCGTCGGCGATGTCTACGATCCCCACGAGAATGTCGGCGCCGGCGCCAGATACCTTCGCGAACTTCTGAACCTGTTTGAGGGAGATGTGACGCTGGCGTTAGCCGCCTACAATGCCGGCGAGAACGCCGTACTTCGGTATAAGGGCGTACCGCCCTATGCAGAGACCCGGGACTACGTGACCAAAGTCCTCGGCCTGTACCGGCGCGGTCGGCAGGAGCGCCAGGCGACCGAGCTGCCGATCAAAGCAGTCAGGCGGGCGGCGACTCCGTCCCCACCATCGCCGCCGCCGTCCATCTACAAGGCCGAGGTGTCTGATACCATTGTGTACTCGAATATCCCGCCGATCGTTCAATCCCCTTAGACGCGTCACGCGACAGACACATCGTGTCGTTCGATCATTGAGCCACTCGTGCGCCAGTCTTCGGTACAGCTCCTCTGGCGAGAGCCCAAGCAACGGTTGGATGCCTAACGGCCGTTAACGAAATAATTTGCCGTAAATCGCCGCGTCAAAGCCGACAATGAGCGTGCGACCCTTCCGGAGGGTCGGGGCTCGCAGGTTCCTGCTTGGCCCCAGCAGGAGCGCCAGGAGCTGTGACTTATCCGGCTTGTCCTTCTGCAGGTCAACGTGGATAACTTTCTGCCCCTTCGTCGCGTAGATCTCGTCCACCTCTCGGATCAGCGCGAGCGCTTCCTTCTCCTTCAGGGTTGTTTTCTTCGCATCCACCTGCAACGCAATCTCGACACGATGTTTCGCAAGAAACTCTTGCGTCTTGACGCAGGACTTTCATCCGGGGCGGTGGTATCTCCAATCGATTCGTTCCATTAACATCCCCTCCATTGTGCCATCTATGGTGTATACGAATGGCATAGGCTGCATACTCACGGGTTCCGCTCAGGGGGTTCGCCAGCCTCGATTTCTACACCCCCATCTTGTCGGATACGCGAATCGTATGCAAGCAGAAAGTGCTTGCCGTTTCGCCCCAAGCTGGTCGACCGATAAGTATCCGCTCTAACCTTCGGGGCTGTTGCCCTGTGCGGCCAGTGCGTCGCGTGGGAGATAGAAAAGCGGTATCCTTAGATATCGGTATTTTCTATTTGAGATATAGGAATAATGCTGTTATAAGAATTCCGTGAGAAAGCATCCGCGAACGTTCTGACCGGAGTGCGGAACGGAACGCGACAACCGGAAAGAGGTAGGTTGAGCAACATACCAGGCGTGTGCGGCACGAGCCAACAGCAGGATCGAACGAAGGCTGAGGGGACACGCAAGGACCAATGAGGAAAGAAACGGTAAACGAACGAACGGGACTGCTCAAGAAGTATATTGAAATCCGCGAACTGACAGAAGCGATCTGCCTCCCCCTGGAAATCGAGGACTACGTTATTCAGCCGATCGTCGATGTGAGTCCGCCCAAATGGCACCTCGGTCACACTACCTGGTTCTTCGAAACGCTTCTTCTGCAGCGATACTCCCGCAACTACCGGCCCTATCATGCGCTGTTCGGCTTTCTATTCAACTCCTACTACGAGTCTCTCGGCGCGCGAGTTGAGCGTGCTCGACGGGGATACCTCTCACGCCCGACGGTCAAGGAGACCTATAACTACCGGTCCTCGATCGACCGCCGGATGCATGATTTAATTGAGGAGATCGCAGAAGAACACTGGTCGGATTTCAGCGGGTTGGTCGCGCTGGGAGAGTACAACGGTAAGTTTATGGCGAACCAAATGGTTCTCAGGGGTGGTTCCTGCGTCACACCACGAGATCATATCCGGATTAGTTACCGGAACTACTTTCAGCCCGAGAAGCGGTAGCAATTCACGGGGATTCGTTTGGCCGATAATAGCTAGCGAATGACCAGGCGACCGTGCTGGCGTGCGGCGCGGATTTCAAATCCGTGATGCCGTTCCGACTGCAAATCGGGCGGATGTGGGTTCGATTCCCACCCTGGTCTCCACCAGGATAGCCCATTTTCATAGACTTTCCGGATAGCTAAAAAAGCTTGACACGATGGTCTGCTAAAATTAGAATCTAGGCTTTGCGACTAAGCCCCAATAGGACGTTTGGGTAAGAACTGAGAACGTTAACCGGCAAGGTGGAAAGGAGAAGGAGGAATGGCAATGCGCGACATCATGGTTGGCGAGTCATTGGTAGGTGACGGCAACGAGGTGGCACATATTGACCTGATGATCGGCCCCAAGAACGGTCCGGTCGGCGCCGTCCTCGCACAGCGCCTCGCTCAGCAGTCTGCGGGTCACAGCGCCCTTCTGGCGGTGGTGGCGCCGAATTTGCTGGCGAAGCCTGCGACGGTGATGTTCAACAAAGTGACGATTAAAGGGGCAAAACAGGCGGTTCAGATGTTCGGCCCGGCCCAGGCCGCTGTGGCCAAGGCTGTGGTGGATAGCGTCGCGGAAGGCGTTATTCCGGCGAAAGATGCTGAAGATCTGGCGATCGTTGTCGGCGTGTTTATTCACTGGGAAGCCGACGACAATAAAAAGATCTTCGACTTTAACTATCAGGCGACCAAGGAGTCGATCGCGCGGGCATTGGCCGAGCAGCCGTCGATGAGTGACATCCTCGCCGCGAAGGACAAGGTCAAGCATCCCTTTGCGTAGTGGGATCGATACGAGGTAAGATTAGATAGAGAGTCGGATCACCCATATCGAAGGGGTTGCCGGGTGAGCGTGAAGGCCTGATCGGTCTCTCGCCCGTCGGCCCCTTTGATTTGTTTTGCTGAGTGAGGACCTATGACGAACGAGCGAAAGCATCTGCTCTATTTTTTAACGACGGAAGCCCAACCGAGTCCGTTCGACATCAATATGGCGTATGATGCCGGCTTCCACGCCGTCATTCCATACGGCAGCGTCAATGAGGAGTCGGCGGTCCTGCTGGTGCAGGACATCATCTTCTCCAGGGGGCCAAAGGGCGCCAAATTCAGCGCGCTGTTCATCGGGGGCAACGACGTCGATTCGGCCGAGCGTGTCCGTCAGGCCGCGGCGAAGAGCATGTTCCCCCCCTTTCAGGTGTCGATGATGATCGATCCTAAAGGGTCGTACACGACGGCGGTGGCGCTGGTCGCCAAAGCGGAAAAGGCCGTCGGCGGCCTGCGCGGCAAGCGGGTGGCCATCCCGGGCGGAACGGGCCCGGTCGGCATTGTTGCGGCGACCCTGTGTGTCAAGCTGGGAGCGGAGGTCGTTATCGGCTCCCGGCAACTGAGCGGCGTGCAGCAGTTGGCGGAGCGACTGTCGGCCAAGACAGGGGGGACGGTGAAGGGCGCCGCCATGGCGACGGACGATGATAAGATCTCGCACCTGCGCGACGTGGATGTGATCCTGACGACCGGTAAGGCGGGGATCCAGATGATTTCCAAGGCGGTTCTGGAGGCGCTGCCGTCGGGGAAGCTTGTGGCCGACGTGAACGCGGTTCCTCCGACCGGCATCTTCAACCTGGCGCCGAATGATGACCTGAAAGAGGTCGTACCGGGCATTAAGGGGGTCGGTGCGCTGGCGGTCGGCGTCCTGAAATACGATGTCGAGATCGAGATGCTCGAGACGATCCGGACCTCCGAGAAGTTTGTGATGCTTGACGAGAATCACGCCCTGGAGATCGCGCAGAGACGGCTGGCCGGCTGAGGCGCCAGTATAGCCTTCAGCCTTCAGTCTCTACGCCTGAGCAGATCCCTTTAATGGTAGCGATTCTGTGATAAGATTATAACATAGGAGTAAGAATCAGGTGCCTGACACACAGTTCGTTCTGATTACCGGTCGATCGACCAAGCAGGGCAAATCGCTCCATCTCGGCAAGGAAGCGGAAGAGTACCGGGAAGAGGTGTCGACCTTGCAGATGAACCTCAAGGATATGGACGCCCTGGGTCTGCAGGATGGGGGTCAGGCGCAGGTCACATCGAGCTACGGTTCGATCGTCGTCAAATTGAAAAAGACCGATATCCCGCAGGGAATCGTCTTTATACCGTATGGAGAGTTGAGCAATGCCCTGATCGGTTCCGATACCCAGGCGACGGGGATGCCTGACTCCAAGGGGATTACGGTGGAGGTGAAGCGCCATGGCTGAGAGCGTTGCCGTACAAGAACCGGCTACAAAAAAAGAACCGTATGTGATGACGGGGGTCGTCTGCCCCTATTGCGGGGTGACCTGTGACGATCTTGAGGTCAAGGTCGAGAACGGAAAGATCACCGAGGTCAAGAACGCCTGTACCCTCGGGAAAGACACCTTCCTCCATCATCTGGAAGGGTTGTCGACCCCGAGACTGTATGGCAAACCGGCCACCGTTGATGAGTGTATCGACGCGGCGGCGGAGGTTCTCGCCAAGGCCAAATATCCCCTCATCTATGGACTCGATTCGACCGAACTGGGCGCCCAGCGCAAATCGATTGAGCTGGCCGATCTGATCGGCGCCAATATCGATCATACCTCTTCGGTCTGTCACGCGCCCAGCTACCAGGCGGTGATGACCGTCGGCATCCCCACCTGCACATCTGGAGAGACGAAGAACCGGGCCGATCTGGTGATCTTCTGGGGGTGTAATCCGGCCGAGGCGCACCCGCGGCACGCCATCCGCTACTCGGTGACCGTCAAGGGGATGTTTACCCCAAAGGGGAAGAAGGACCGGATGGTCATTCAGGTCGACGTCAGGCCGACGCCGACCACGCGCATCGCCGACGCCTTTATCCAGATGAAACCGAACTCGGATTACGAGGTCATCTCGGCGCTCCGGGCGCTGGTAAAGGGTCACGAGTTGCCGGTGACCGAGGTTGGGGGCATCCCGATCGATGAGTTGAAGGCGCTGGTTGAGAAGATGAAGAGCGCCAAGTTCGGGATCGTCTATTGGGGGATGGGTCTGACCCAGACCAGGGGCAAGTATCTGAATCTTGTGGCGCTGCTCAAGCTCGCCCAGGACCTGAACCAGTTCACCAAGTTTTCGTGCGCGGCCATGAGAGGTCACGGCAACGTGGTGGGGATGGCGCAGGTGCTGACTTGGCAGACGGGCTTTCCCTTCCATGTCAACATGAGTCGCGGCTATCCGCGATTCAATCCCGGCGAATTTTCGGTCGTCGATATGTTGGCCCGCAAAGAGGTTGATGCGGCACTGATTATTGCCGGCGACGCCATCGGCAACTTTCCCGGGGGGATGGCGGAGCACCTAAAATCGATCCCGCTGATCGCCATCGATCCCAAAGAGAGCGATACGACCAGAGTCGCCGATATCGTTATTCCAGCGGCGCAGGGCGCCATTGCCGCCGGCGGCATGGCGTACAGAATGGACCATATCCCCCTGATGTTCAAAAAGGTCGTTGATTCACCCTATCCATCGGATCGGGAGATCCTTGAGCGCATTATCGCAAAGATCAAGGCGATAAAGAGTCGCGCCGGCAACGGTGCTCCCGCCCCGGCAGGCAGAGGCTGAGGACAATCGATATGGCACGCTCATTACGAATCGTCGGCGGCGAGGTGTACGACCCGGCCAACGGGATTAACGGTACGGTAAAAGAGATCTGTGTCGAGGATGGAAAGGTCGTCGAGTCCTGCACCGGGCCTGCCGAGGTGATCGACGCCGGCAACCTGGTAGTGATGCCTGGCGGCGTCGATATCCATACCCACATCGCGAGTCCGGCGGTCAACGCGGCCCGCGGGTTCAGGCCAGAGGACCACCGGCACATGCTATTCAACGCGAAGCCCGGTGCCGGTATACGATCCGGTGTGGGCTCGACCGTTCCCTCGACCTTTGCAACGGGGTACCTCTACGCCCAGATGGGCTACACCACGGTCATGGAGGGCGCCAACGCGCCCATTGGGGTTCGACATACCCATGAAGAGCTGATCGACATCCCGATCGTCGATAAAGGGTTATACATTGAGCTTGGAAGCAACGAGTTTATCCTGAAGTTCATCAAGGCGGGCGAACTGGACAAGGTCAAGCGCTACGTCGCTTGGCTCCTCCGGTCGTTGAAGGCATACGGCGTCAAGCTGGTCAACCCAGGAGGGGTCGAGCAGTGGAAGTACGGCAAGGACGTCGAGACCCTGGACGACAAGGTCCACTACTTCGATGTGACACCGCGCCAGATCCTGCAGACGCTCGCCTCGGTCAACGAAAGTCTCGGCCTGCCCCACTCGATCCACCTGCACGCCAATCGCCTGGGTACGCCGAACAACTATCTGACGACCCTGGATACGATGCGGACACTGGAGGGTAGCCGACTCCATGTGGCGCACGCCCAGTTCCACAGCTACGGCGGCGAAAACTGGGGCGGCTTCTGCTCAAAGGCTCCTGAAATTGCCGAGTACATCAACACCCATCCCAACATCACGACGGATATTGGCCAGGTGGTTTTTGGCGACGCCACCACCATCACGGCGGACGGACCCTGGCAGTACCGGCTGTACAAGCTCAGCAAGAACAAATGGTACAACCAGGACGTAGAGATCGAGACCGGGTGCGGGATCGTCCCCTATACCTATCGCGAAAACAACTTTGTGAATGCCCTGCAATGGGCGATCGGATTGGAGCTGTTCCTCCTGATCCGTGATCCGTGGCGGGTCTTTCTCTCTACCGATCATCCCAACGGCGGCCCCTTCTACCTCTATCCATGGATCATTCGACTGCTCATGGACAAGCCGTTCCGGGACGAGATGCTGAAGCGTGTGCATAAGCGCGTGGCGTCCGAGACGATCCTGTCGAGCCTCGACCGCGAATACAGCCTGTCGGAGATCGCCATCATCTCCAGGGCCGGCCCAGCGAGGGCGCTGGGACTTCATCATAAGGGCCACCTGGGGGTCGGGGCCGATGCCGATATCACCATCTACGCCAAGGATACCGACCGGGAGCAGATGTTCGAACATCCTGTCTATACCATCAAGGGCGGCGAGACGGTGCTGCGGGACGGCGAGATCGTGGCCAGTCCAGACGGCAAGACCCTGTTCGTCATCCCGCCGGATGTGGGCGAGATGGACCCAAGCTTCAAGACCGAATTCGAAAACTTCTATACGATCCGGTACCAGAATTTCCCGATCGATATCGAGGATATCCCCTATCGGGAGGCGATTCCCCTGGGGACGGCTCGATGATCCTGATGGTGAGCTGACGGAGACGCAATGGAGATCAATGGCGTTTGCATCGACGAGACCTATGCAGAGGCATTCGGCATGTATGCGAGCCGGGTGCTCATCACTGCGTGCAGCAAGGGGTGGGCCATGGAGGCGGCCCGCAGCATGGCCGGTTTCGGCACCTCAGTCATCGGCTGCGGCTGTGAGGTGGCAATTGGAACCGAGGCGACTGAGACGCCCGACGACCGCCCCGGCGTAAGTGTGATGCTGTTCGCCACGTCGAAAAAGGCGGTGCAGGAACAGCTTATCAACCGAATCGGCCAGTGCGTCATGACGGCCCCGACGTCGGCCTGTTATAACGATCTGGAGGCCGAAGACCGTCTGTCAATCGGGGGGAAGCTCAAATTTTTCGGCGATGGGTTTCAGATCAGCAAGCGCTTCGAGCCGCGGATGTTCGGCAACGGAAGCGGCCCTCGGCGGTTCTGGCGGATTCCCGTGATGGACGGCGAGTTCATTGTGGAAGACCGGTTCGGCGTGCAAAAGGGTGTAGGCGGCGGCAACTTCCTGCTGTTGGGGAGTGAGCTGTCGGTCACGCTGCAGGCCGCCGAGCGGGCGATTGAGGCGATGCGGAAGGTACCTGGCGTCATCATGCCGTTTCCTGGCGGCGTCGTCAGATCCGGCAGCAAGGTCGGCTCGCGCTACAAGTTCCTGAACGCCTCCAGCAATACGGCCTTCTGCCCATCGCTGCGAGGCGCGGTCAAGAGCGAACTGCCGGAGGGCGTCGGGGCGGTACTCGAAATCGTCGTCGACGGCCTGACGCCGGAGGCGGTGGGAGAGGCGATGCGGGTCGGCATCCGGGCTGCATGCGGTCCAGGCGTCGTGAAGATCTCCGCCGGTAACTACGGCGGCAAGTTGGGCAAACATCACTTTCACCTGCACCAGTTGCTGGCGGGCTGATCGGGTTCTCAGTTATTGGCCGTTTAGTAGGGGCAGGGCTTGCTCTGCCCAAGGAGGGCGCAGCAAGCAGCGCCCCTACAATTAATACGCGAGGGTCATATGTCACCAGTCGTACTTCATATGCAAGAGATCCCCACAAACATACCACTCGAGGCCGAGACGATCTGCCCCGATCTCTTCGCCGAGCGGGCGCAGGCGGAAATCGAGGCGATGCCTGTGGCGTTAGGGAATGAGACGCACCGGCTTGCCGATTTCTTCAGGGTAGAGGGGGAGCGGTCGGATGAGATCGTCATCGAAGGCGGCGCGGGGCGGGTCAAGTGGATCGGCTCGGGCATGACCCGTGGTCGCATCACGGTCCACGGCGATGTCGGGATGCACGCCGGTTCGTATATGCGGGGCGGCGAGATCCTCATTGACGGCAATGCCGACGACTTCCTGGGCGTCGAAATGCAGGGCGGGCTGATTCACGTCAAAGGGAATGCCCGGCACCGTGCCGGGGCTTCGTATCGTGGCAGTAAGTACGGCATGCAGGGCGGCATCATCGTCGTCGACGGGAACGTCGGGCACGAGGTCGGCGCCTACATGCGACGTGGCCTCATCGTCATCAAAGGGAATGCCGAGGACTTCCTGGGCGCCATGATGACCAACGGGACGATCTGCCTCTTCGGCCAAGCCGGCATCAGGACCGGGGCGGGGATGCAGAAGGGGACCATCTATTGCCGGCGGCCCGTAGACCTGCTGCCGACCTTCGCGTACGACTGCACCTACGCGCCGGTCTTTCTCCAGATGCTGTTCAAGGGGTTGAAGCAACTTGGGGTGGAGACCCCGGTTCCTGGCAATGGCTCGGTTCGGCGCTATCACGGCGACCTGGCCGATGTGGGCAAGGGCGAAATCCTGATCGCCGCCTGAGGAGGACGCCGTCGTGTCGCTCAGTCTGAATCACCAAGCCGTTGAGATCCTGAACCGCATGGCTGATCGGGCCTCCGCGCTCGGGATCTCGGTCTCGACGCTCAAGAACGGCGCCAGGCTGGTCGATCTTGGGGTCAAGGCGCCGGGCGGCCTGCTGGCGGGGAAGGGGCTGGCGGAGATCTGTCTCGGCGGGTTGGGCGAGGTCTCTTTTCTCCCGCTCGACTACGGTGACTTCTCGTTTTCCAGCATCAGTGTCGCGATCGACGGCCCGGTGCTCCCGTGCCTCGGCTCACAGTACGCCGGGTGGCGGATCCATCGCGGCAAGTTTTTCGGGATGGGGTCCGGTCCGGCTCGGGCGCTGGCGCGGACCGAGGAGCTGTTTGAGACGATCCGTATCCGGGATGATGCCGACGTGGCGGTTCTGGTGCTGGAGAGCGGCCGCCTGCCGGATGAAGAGGTGGCGGATTACGTCGCAGAAAAGTGCGGTGTCAAGGCAGACCGCGTATCCCTGGCGGTCGCGGCTACGCGAAGCGTCGCCGGGGCGGTACAGATCGCGGCGCGCTCGGTCGAGACGGCGATGCATAAGCTGTTCGAGCTTGACTTTGACGTGACCAAGACACTCAGCGGGTTCGGGACCTGCCCCATCGCGACCCCCGCTGCCGACGACTTGACGGCCATCGGGCGGACCAACGACTGCGTCCTGTACGGCAGCAAGGTCTATCTGACGGTGTCGTCGACCGATGACGAGATCGCGGCGTTGATCGATAAGGTCCCGTCATGTGCGTCGCGGGACTACGGCCAACTGTTCCGCGAACTGTTCAAGCGGTATGACGGGGATTTCTACAAGATCGATCCGTTCCTCTTCAGCCCGGCGAGAATCGCCATCACCAACGCCGCCACCGGCCGAACCTTCAGGGCCGGCCGCTTCAACGCCGACCTGCTCCACGCCTCCCTCCTTAGCTAAAGACCGTCAGGCGAAAGGCGTGAGGCGTGAAACGGGGATGTCCGCTTTTTCTTACTCGCAACTCTTATCTCCTCTCGCCTTCCCCCTCACGTTTTACGCACCTGGAAAACCGTAAGGCGGAAGGCGGAAGGCGTGAAACGAGAGCCCACATGCTTTTCTCCCCTAACGCCTCACCCCTCACGCTTCACGCCTTCCCCCTCACGTTTTACGCATGAAGATCGGAATCCTTGCCGATAGAGCCGGGTGGCACGTCGAGGTCCTGTTGAAGGCGCTGGCGCGACGCGGCTGCCGGGCCGACTTTCTGCCGATTGCCAGGCTGACGGCCCGCGTACCCGGTGGTCCGCTGGTCACCATCAACGGTGAACCGCTCGAATCGTATGATGCGCTGCTGATCCGGACGATCCCGGAAGGGTCGTTGGAGCAGATCGTCTTCAGGATGAATACGCTGCACCGGCTGGAGGCGGCCGGTGTGCGCATCATGAACCGACCCAGCCCGCTGGAGCAGACCGTCGATAAATATTATACGTCCAGTCTGCTGGCATCCCACGGCGTACCGACGCCGCGGACTGTCGTCGCCGAGGGGTTCGACGACGCGATGGCGGCGTTCCAGGAACTTGGCGACGTCATCGTCAAGCCGCTCTTCGGCGCCGGTGGCCGGGGGATGGTGCGGGTCAGCGACGCCGACGTCGCCTATCGGGTCTTTCGCGCCCTGACGCTCACGCGAAGCATCTTCTACATCCAGGAGTTTGTCCCCCACGGCGACTACGATCTGCGGGGTCTGGTGATCGGAGATCGGGTCGTTGCGGCGATGCGGCGCCGGGCCGACGGGTGGCGGCACAATGTCTCTCAGGGCGCGCGACCGGAGCCTCACGTCATGGATGACGACGCGACCCGCCTCTGCCTCGAGGCCGGCCGACTCCTTGGGACCGACTATGCCGGGATCGATCTGCTCCGGACCGCTCACGGTTATACGGTCGTCGAGGTCAACAGTATCCCTGGCTGGTCCGGCCTGCAGCGGACCACCGAGGTCGAGATCGCCCAGGCAATCGCCGATCACCTGCTCAGTCAGCTCGGACACCGAGCAGCGTAGGGGCGCTGCTTGCTGCGCCCGATGTGAGGTCTGAGGTGTCACTGAATCCCCCAACCCCCAACCCCCAACCCCCAACCCCTGATTCTATCGCCCTCGCCGCCCAGCTTGCCTGCCTTCTGGAGGTGAGCGCCGATAAGCCGGGCAACGTCACCCCGTTCGCCGACTTCGCCGACACCAGCTACACCGACTTTTTGGCCAGTTCCGTCATCCTGGGGCAGGTCCTTCGGAACGGGGCTGCTGCGGCAACCGGCTCGCTGGTTCTCGACACTGTTCGAGAGACGACGCGATCAGTCGGCCGGAACACCAATCTGGGCATTGCCCTTCTCTTTGCTCCGCTCGCTAAGGCTGCCTTGCGCAAGGGGCGGCAACCGCTGCGAATCCGACTTCACCGTGTCCTGGCCGCCCTTACACCCTACGATGGGCAGAAAGTATACGAGGCGATCCGCCTGGCCGAACCGGGCGGTCTCGGGCAGGCGGATCAGTTAGACGTGCGAGCCGTTCGCGGCAGGGTATCCCTCCTCAACGCAATGCGCGCCGCCGCCGACCGGGACTCGATCGCGCGCGAGTACATCACCGACTTCGAGATCACCTTCACCATCGGCGCGCCGACACTCACAGACTGTCTCAGAGAATTTGGCGACGCCGGACCAGCGGTCGTTCAGACCTATCTGACGATTCTGTCGCGCGTGCCCGACTCCCTCATCGCGCGCAAATGCGGGGCACACGAGGCCGCCAGAATCTCGCGGGAGGCAGGAAAGATCCTCGCCGTCGGTGGGGTCTGTACAGAGCAGGGGTGGCGACGACTTCAACGGTGGGACCGCGCGCTCCGCAAGGACGGCAACCGGCTCAATCCAGGAACGACCGCAGACCTGACCGCCGCCGCCCTCTTCGTCGTAACGTTGGAGCAGGGGACAGCATTCGTGCTGGGTAGACGCCCACGTGCTTGATCGTGTGTTGTCGGGTAACGTCGGGCGCATTGATCGACCGGATCCTGTCGTGCGGAGCCGTTTTGTCTCCTGACCCCCCGTGGTACGAAGCGCAGGACCTCAATAAGGGGTCTGGCCGACTCCGCGATACGGAGAATGTGACCTTGGTCACTGACTCGAGATGTCGGCAAATTCATAATATGAATCCATATGCTTGTGGACCCATACGACGTACGCAAACCAAGAATAATGATTTCCGATTCAGGGGTAGACGAAAGGGGGGCTGTTATGAGCTATAGAGATCAAGAGCGGCGGCAGACGCTGCTGCCGATCTTCGCGATCGTCGTTGCGATCATGATCGCCCCATGGTGGAATCCCGCGGGTGCGGCGGAATCCCCGTATTTGCCGCACGGGGCTGGCGCATACCGGGATCAGTGGCTGGCCCCATCGGTCTTTCAGTGGCTGGATCCGAATCTCTTCACCCCTCGCAATCCCATTCAGGGGGTCTTCCAGGGGGAGGCCTGTGTTGCCTGCCATACCGGGATCACACCGACCATCGTCAATGATTGGAAGGTGAGCAAACACGCGCCGGCCAAGGTCTCCTGTACCGCCTGCCACGGCAACGACCATCAGAAGCTCTCTATGCCAAAGCCGGAGACCTGCGAAGGCTGTCATAAGACCCAGGTCACCCAATACAGGGAAGAGTTGAAGGCCGGTCACCCGGCTCATGCCCGCGCGATGGACCCGGACGTGTATGAGAATGCCTGGCAGATGCACAAGCCGCCGGCTGAGGTCGTCGGGTGCGCGCAGTGCCATCGGATCGGCAGCGTCGGGTGCGATAGCTGCCACACGCGGCACAAATTCTCGGCGGCGGAGGCCCGCAAACCCAGCGCCTGCATGAGCTGTCACAGCGGGGTGGATCATCGGGACTACGAGGTCTGGGAGAACGCCAAGCACGGCAATATCTGGCATGCAGAACAGCAGGAGACGGATTGGACCAAGCCGCTGGCCCGCGGTAACTACCGGTTCCCCACCTGCGCCTACTGTCATATGCCGGGGGGCGACCACAATACGGTACGCAATACCGTCTATGCCGCCATGGGGATGCAGGAGGTCAATCGCGGGGCGCCGGAACATCAGGCAAAACGGGATCGATGGATCGGGGTGTGCAGCGATTGCCACTCTTCCAGATTCGCACGGGCGCAGCTTGAGTACATGGATGAAGCGGTCGGCATCAGCTTTCAGAAGGTGCGGGAGGCCAAACAGATTCTCGAAGACCTGTATAAGGAGGGCCTCATGGAACCGATGCCCGCGTTCCTGGCCCCGGGCTGGAAGGGCGGGCATGCGGCGAGCTTCGGCGGCATGAACTATAACGTCCCCGCTATCGAGCGGCTCTTTTACGAGATGGTGGCCTATGCCACGACCAATACCTTCAAGGGCGCGGCGCACAGCTCAGGCGGCTCAGCCACCTACACCTTCGGCGCCTTTGAGGCCGACAAGTATCTGGCCGCCATCAAGAGCGAGGCGGAGAAGATGCGACGGCTGGCCAGGATCGAGCAGAAGGTCGGTGTGCCGTATCAACCGTCCGAATTCTGGACGCACGGCGAGTACACCGATACCCTGAAGGTCATCAAGGAACCGGCGGAGAAGAGAACGAACCAAAGGTAATGCGCCGGCATAACACCAACACACCATGAACAGGAGGGTTCCGATGAAAACACGAGGTATCTATTACCATGCCGGTTGTCCTGTATGTCTCGCCGCAGAGCACGGGATGCTTCCGGCGCTTGACGCGAACCGGTTCGATATCGAAATGGTTGACCTCGGTAAAGAGAAGGCTCGCATCGCGGAGGCCGAATCCAAAGGGGTCAAGTCGGTGCCGGCGCTGGTCCTTGGTGGGCAGGTCTTTCACATCAACTTCGGGGCCGATCTGGCCGCACTCAAGTAACGGTCATCGCGCGGACCCGACACCGCGTCGGTTGATGTGAGAGGAAACGGCCACAGAGCGAGCAGGCAAGAGCGAGACGTGAGACATCGCAGTAGTCTGGCTGCATGGGAGTAGTCTCATGGGGGAAGTATCACTCATCGGCCAACGACGTTTTATTTCAACGGAGAGCATGATGAAGCTGAAACAGGTAATTGCAGGCACTCCGATAGCGACCTTCCTGTTCTTGTCCGGTTGCGGGGAGGGTGGGGGGACCCCGCAAAAAGTGGCGAATCAGTTTATGGATCGGTATTATGTCCAGGCGAACGTCTTAGAGGCGAAAGCGCTGGCCACGGATGGTATGGCCCAAAAGATCGACGAGCAGTTCGCACTTCTGGCGAAGACCGTGCCGGTAGAAAATAGCGGCAGTCACAAGGCCTCGTTTACCATGAAGGAGAGCTCGACTAATTCGTGGACTAGGCCACAATGGGGTCAAGCGAGCTATATTTATGCAGTAGAGATCGCAGCCAAAGGTGCCCAGCCCGTACATAAGTCGGTCGTACTCTCCGTAAAGCGTTTTGATAAAACCTGGCGGATCACCGAGTTCGACGAGAAACATGAACGCGGACCGTCTGAGACGATCAGATAAGAACGGTTGCGGGCGCGAGCCGAAAAGAGATGCAGGTTGAGTGCCCGGTTATGAACGGTACATAGATATCCTGGAGCGGTTAAGTAGGGCGGTGCGGCGGAATAAGGAGCCCGTCTGGCGGATTATCACTGGCGTGACTGGCTGGGACCGAGGGGGAAGAGCTGGAGATCCTCTCGCCAATGGGGGACTTCTCTATGGAGAGAAGGGATGTTCAGAAGAACGATCCCCCAGCCTTTTCGCGTGATCAACCCATCGCGCTCCAGTTTGCCCAGCATTCGACTGAGTGTTTCTCTCGCCGTTCCGACGCGAGCGGCCAATTCGGTCTGACGAATCCGGATGACAGATCTATCGGCGTGGCCATCTCGTTCTTCCTCGGCCAGCTCCAGGAGGACACGACACAGTCTTTTCCGCACATCCAAAAGGGCAGCTTCACCGATAAGCATCATAAGCCGCTTGAGGCGGCGACCGAAACTCGCCAGGAGCGCCAAGGCAAAGGGTGGATACTCCAGAACCAATGCCTCAAGCGCCGTCCTCTTAATGTTATAGAGAAGGGTCTTGCAGAGCGCTTCGGCGGTAGCCTCATAACGCTCGCCACCGAATACGATGTCCTCGCCGAAGAAGCCGCCGGATTTCATCACATGGATGATCTGCTCTCGTCCGTCCTCGGAGAGTTTATAGATCTTCACGACGCCGGACGCCACCAGATGCAGATGTTGGCACTGCTGCTCCTCGGTCACGATGGTGTCGCCTCGGCTGTATCTCACCTTATCAGTTCCTTGCCACACATGCTGCAGGATGTCCTCGGGCAGAGCGGAAAACAGCGAAAATCCCTGGAGCACCTCCGTAGATCCCAACGAATCCTGTTTGATCTGTGTCGTCATCCTATTTTCTCCTACGGCTACGCGGTTACACACGGTGGCGTCGCTCGCGATGTGATGACATTGCCTGCCTGAAACCGGGAATCGCCGTGTCGCGCTTGCCAAGGGTTTCGACCTCTGCTCGTACTGTCTGTGAGCGTGTGTCGCTTACCCGGCATTATGTCATAAGTCAAGGCGGTGAAGCAAACATCTTGAGACACCGTTTTCCAACGAAAAGGGGGATTGAGTCGGGTGAGAAAGTGTGCGATAGTTCAAAAAGCGGAACAACTCCATGAGGTGAGGCAGTTGTTGCTCACAACCGATAACCCCACACCGAAAGGAGCCGGTTTATAAAAAGAGTGGTCCGCCCGTCGGTCTTCGGATGGTCGATGAGGCCTTGGATCGCGTAACGTGGCCCCAAGAAAGCAGTGTGGAGCCCGGGGATCGTTGTCGTGCGGGTAAGAAACTGCTGTGTTCAGGCAGTGTATTGACACGAACAGTGCAACAAGGAGGCATGTATGAGCGAGATCATCATCACGGTTGACCTGGGTACGATGATAGCCTACGAAATCGTCAAGGATCCTTGGAAAATAGAAAGTGACAAATTAGAGACAATAAAAAGCCATGTGACCATCGAACCGCGATTGAGGGCTTCGGATAAATTCAGGGATGCTGCGGGCAGATTCTATCAGGGCGGTGGCGCAAGTGGGACAACAGGGGGGTTCGGAGAACCGCATGCGGTTGAACTGGAAGCCGAAAAGCGACTGATCAAGCAGATCGCGGAAGACATCAATCAATTGGTGCTGGAAAAGGACTGTGAGAAATGGTTCTTGGCCGCCGACAGGGCTATAAACAATCAGATACTCGAAAATTTGACCCCGGCGGTGAAGGCAAAGTTGAAAAAGAACGTCTCAGCGAACCTCACAAAGATCGATAAGTCGAAGCTCATGAGTCATTTTGCCTGATATAGCTATCTGATGTCGTCGCATGAATTCCTGGAGACCAGCCGATAGGGGCAGAAAGCCGGCGTCTTTTGTGGGGGTAAACAGGAGAATATGACGTGGAAAAAAGAACGATCTACATAACAGAGCTTGACATGGAGCGGTTGACGAAGCGTCTATTGGAGTCCCGAGCCATTCCTGAGCGTGATCAGGGGAATCTGTCGAGATTAGAACAGGAATTAATGAGCGCCGAAGTTGTTCCGGCGGACAAGATTCCGCATGATGTCATTACGATGAATTCCACTGTGCGCCTGAAAGACCTGGAGACGAACACAGAACTGACCTACACCCTGGTCTATCCGGCCGATGCGAATGCAGGCCGGAATAGGATTTCCGTCCTGGCACCTATCGGCACTGCCCTGATCGGATACCGGGTCGGGGATGTTATAACCTGGGAGGTTCCGGCCGGGCTGAGAAGATTGCAGGTGGAAGAGGTCATTTACCAGCCGGAAGCTGCGGGTCACTATGATCGATAGTGCAGGATGACGGCAGGAGGCGCGACGCGATGGCGCGTGCCGTCGTCGCGCCGTACCGTCGGTTCGTGTGTCAGAGACTCAGCGAACGGAGTCGATGCCAGTGGCAGTTCTGCCCCGTTTTTTGCGGTACCCGGCAATTGCGGTCGATCTCGGCACAGCGCACACCCGCGTCGCTCGGGGTGATCGGTCGACGCTCGAACTTCCTTCGACGGTGGGGGGGCGATCCGCGTTACGCGGCGGGGTCATCGTGAATACGGATGCCACTGTGGCCGTCCTGAAGACGCTCATTCGATCGGTCACCAACCGCTTTTCACGCCCCTGCGCTCTTGCCTGCGTCCCAACTGACGCCGATGATAGGGAACGCGCCGCCGTGCTGGATTGCGTATCCGAGGCCGGCGCGCAAGCCGTATTGCTCATTCCCGAACCGCTTGCAGCGGCGGTCGGCGCCGGCATAGACGTATCCTCTCCCTATGCTCATATGGTTGTGGATATTGGTGAAGGGATTACGGATTGCGCCATTATCAAAGAAGGGAGGATCGTTGCTGCCCGGGCCGCGCGTGTCGGCTGCAGCGACCTGCGTGATGGTGTGAGGAAAACCATTCAGAACGAATGGGGCGTATCCGTCGGTACCGAAGAGGCGGAGGCCGTCCTGCGGCGCATCGGCGTTGAGCGGACGGCCGATGAGCAGGAGCTGGCGACGATCACCGCATTCGACGACGGTACTCGCGCGCCGGTCGTATTACCGATTCCGACCGCTCCTTTGCGTGCCGCGCTGCAATTGCCGTTCGGCAAAATCCTCACCAGCGCTACGACGCTTTTCCGAGACATCCCTCATTCCTGGGGAAGTGACATTATCGACTCCGGACTCGTCCTCTCAGGGGGAGGCTCGCTTCTCCGTGGTATGCGTGCGCGCATTGAAGCGGAAACCGGCTTGAATGTTTCTCGCGCCAATGATCCACTCGGCGGCGTCGTGTTCGGAGCGCGGGCGATGCTTCCTGTTGCGGAAGTGTTACAGCTCTGGCATTAGGCTGCGAGAAGGAAAGCACCGTAGTCTGATTGTCGTCGGTTCATCCAAGCAGTTCCGGATCCGCAAACCTCTCTTGAGACCCAGATGCGTGTCCGGCTCGTCCTGCCATCGCAGGGTTCCGCAGCATTCTCCGCTTCGTTATACAAAGGGGATTCCGCCTGATCTTGTGTGGGCGGTGTGCTCGTTGCCTCAAACACCGTTTTATACTATAGTTCATCATACCTTGCGGTGAGACAATTCGAAGCGAACGGTATCAACGCTTACCAGAAAGGAAGTGGTATGGGTGGCCTCGACAAGATCTTCAGTCCGCGGACAATAGCCGTTATCGGCGCCTCCGAGCAGCAAGGTTCCGTGGGACGGGCGATTATGGAGAACCTCCTCGCGCAAAAGACGGCGTCGATCTTTCCGGTCAATCCAAAACGGAAAACTATTCTAGGGATAGATGCCTGCACCCGGATTGCAGATGTGCCGGCCACGGTTGATCTTGCCGTCATTGCCACCCCCGCGCATTCCGTACCTGATATGGTCGAGGTCTGTGGAGAGGCGGGCGTAGGCGGGATCATTATTATCTCGGCTGGGTTCAAGGAGGCCGGTGAAAAGGGTCAGGCGCTGGAGGATAAGATCCGGGAGATTCGGAAACGGTACGGTATGCGGATTGTCGGGCCCAACTGTCTCGGCGTCATCCGACCGATTACCGGGCTGAACGCTTCCTTTCTGAATGTGCGTCCTGAAGCGGGGCGGATCGCGTTTATTTCCCAGAGCGGGGCGCTGGGGAGCGCCATCCTTGACTGGGCCATGTATGCCCGCGTCGGCTTCAGCCTCTTTGCATCGCTTGGCTCGATGATCGATATCGACTTTGGGGATCTGATCGATTTCCTGGGCGATGACCCGGAGACCAAAAGCATCATGCTCTATATGGAGGGGGTCGGGAATGCGAAGAAGTTCATCAGCGCCGCGAAGGGGTTTGCGAGAAATAAACCGATCATCGTGCTCAAACCCGGACGGTTCGCTGAAAGCGCAAAAGCGGCGGTGTCTCATACCGGATCAATGGCAGGAGAGGATCAGACCTATGATGCCGCCTTTAAGCGGGTCGGCGTCGTACGGGTCAGAGATATTGCGGATCTCTTCAACGTCGCGGAGGTCCTGCACGCGAAGCAACTGCCGAAGAGGCCGGAGATTGCCATCGTCACCAACGCGGGAGGCGCCGGGGTCATTGCAACCGATAGGTTGATGGAGTTGGGCGGACGGCTGGCGCAACTGACCGATGACAGCATCGGGGCACTGAACGACCATCTCCCCGCCTATTGGAGCAAGGCGAACCCGGTCGACATCTTGGGAGATGCGGACATTGTGCGCTACGAGAAGGCCGTTACGACCTGTCTGGACGATCCCGGTGTGGGCGGCGTGATTACGATCTATACGCCGCAGGGGGCCGCGCAACCGGAAGATCTTGCCGGACGGTTCACAGCGATTGCCGATCGAAGCCATAAACCGTTCATTACCGTGTGGATGGGTGGCGGACAGGTGGAAGAGGCCAGGCGGATCACCCTTCAGCACAACATCCCCACCTACGAGACGCCGGAAGAGGCGGTCAAGACCTACCTTTACATGTATCGGTACGGACGGAACCTCCAGCTCCTGTATGAGACGCCGGAGACGTTGCCGGTCGACCAGGCGCCGCCCAAACATAACCTGAAGGCCTTTATCGCCGAGTTTCGCAAAGAGGGAAGAGTGCTCCTGACTGAGAAAGAGTCGAAGCGATTTCTAACAAATTACGGTATCCCCACGGTCAGACCGTATCTGACAAAGGGTACAGCGGAGGCTATCAGTGCCGCACAGATGGTGGGCTATCCGGTCGTCTTGAAGATCGTGTCTCCGGACATCCCTCACAAAAGCAACGTCGGCGGTGTCGTGACAGGGATTGCCTCCGACCGTGAGTTGAGGACTGAATATGGACGTATGATCAAAAGGGTACAGAAGAAGGCGCCGGAGGCGACCCTTGCCGGGATCTCCGTTCAGAAGATGATAGAACATGTCGATTACGAACTGATCCTGGGAATGAAGAAGGATAAAGACTTCGGTTCGGTCATCCTCTTTGGGATGGGGGGGATCGGCGTTGAGATGTTTCAGGACTTCTCCATCGGTCTGCCGCCATTAAACCAGACCCTGGCGAGACGGATGATGGAGGAGACGAAGGTCTTCAGGATGATCCAGGGGTACCGAGGGAGGCCCCCTGCGGACATGAAGCAGTTGGAGCAGATCCTGGTCAGCTTTTCCAATCTGATTATCGATTTTCCGGAGATTGCCGAGATCGACATCAACCCGCTCGCGATCTCAGAAGGCAAGGCACACGCCCTTGACGCCAGGATTGTTCTTGAAAAGGAGGCTGTCGAGTACACCGGCGCGTATCCCCATTTGGTGATCGCCCCCTACCCCACGCAATATGTCATCCCCTGGCGATTAACCGACGGCACCGAGGTGCTGCTGAGGCCGATCCGGCCGGAGGATGAACCGCTGGAACATGAGATGCTCTCGACCCTGTCAGAGGAGACATTGCGGGGGCGATTCTTTCAGGTCTTGAAGAAGATCACCCACGAGATGCTGATTCGGTACTGCAATATCGACTACGACCGGGAGATGGCGATCGTCGCGGAGCTGAGGACGGGAGAGAAGAGGCGGATTATCGGTATCGGGCGGTTGATCATCGAACCGGATTTCAGGAGCAGCGAATTCGCCGTCGTGGTCCACGACGATTTTCAGGGAAAGGGCCTGGGTTACAAACTGGTGGATATGCTGATTGGTGTAGCCCAGGATAAAGGGTTGGCGGAGGTCACCGGTACCGTCCTCACCGACAACACGAGTATGCTCCGGGTCTGTGAGACCCTCGGATTCCGGACCACGCATCAGCCTGAAGGCGTAAGCAAGGTCAGGCTGGCGGTGAAATAAGGCGAAGGAGCGTTTTTCTCATCTCCACTTGTATTGGCTTTATCCTCGCCGGAAGGTCGAAGCTATCCACAAAAAACTTGCAGGGCAGTTGGGAACGCGTTCATCGGCAACCGCCGTGAGCGAGGCTCTGGGCGATCTCACCCGCGACATCGCGGATACTATCCGAGCAAGCATCGGATCGGAGGATCGATGGCCCAAGTCCTTATTCACTCCAGCGTTCGAGGGCTTTCGGATCTACGATGAAGACATGGGCGCGCTCCAGCTTGATGACCCCGTCGCGCTCCAGCACTTTCAGGGCGCGCTGCACCACCTCGCGTACGGAGCCGGTCATGGCAGCGATCTGTTGTTGGGTGAGCTTGGCGCTCGCGCCGGCCCCGCCCTCGACGAGTGTCTCGTAACCGCGCGTGTAGTCCAAAAGGACCTTGGCCACCCGGGCGACCACGCTTCGCAGCGACAGATCTTCGATCAAGAGGGTGAGCGCCCGAAGGCGGGAGGCGAGCACTCCGATCACCGCCTTCGCCACTGTCGGTTCTTTCTCTACGAGTGCGATGATCTGTTCTTTGGGGACGAAGCCGACGGCGCTTTCCTCGATTGCGGCCATACCGGCAGGGTTCGAGCCGCCATCGAAGACCGGGACATCGTTGAAGGTGCGTCCCGGCCCCAGAATTCGCAAGACCTGTTCTCTGCCTTCGCTAGAAAGCTTGAAGACCTTGACGCGACCGGTGAGCACGAAATAGAGACCCTCGCACACCTCTCCCTCCAGGAGGATGATCTCCCCGGTTCGGTATGTGCGCACGCGCACCTGTCCCGCCAGATCTCTCAAGAGATCGGCGCCCAGTTCGGCGAAGTACGGGATCTGTCGTAGCGCCTGAACTGTTACGCTCATCCCCGTGTTGTCCTCCTTCCGGTCTGTCTCCCTTCCACTATATCACGACCTGGCTGATCCCCGCAGTGCGACGGTTTATCTGCGAGGTTACGGCGAAGAGAAGCCCTCTCTCTTTTGAAGCGTCTCTCTTCAGTATGGGAGCGTGTAGATTAGGCGTGCGTGAGCAGAGGGATGGGCGCTATCCCATGAAAGACACCGACAGAAAGACCACCTGCGTGATGTAGGTTGCAGAACAATCAAACCCTATGGCCTATCTTATCACATGAAAGGGCCATCTTCACGATGCGTCAATCACGAGGGTATTTCGTTCGGGCAGGATCGAGATGGTGTAAGGTGACACGGGTGATCGGCATGGTAAACGTGAGAAATCGGCGGCGTGTCCTGGTGATTGCTGGAGCGGCGCTCCTGACTCTTATCGGAACCCTGGGCTGGCACTGGTGGAGCAGGGAGCCTGAAGGTGTCCTGAGAGCGTCCGGCACCATCGAGGCCACCGAGGTAAACGTAAGCTTCAAGATTGCCGGTCGGGTCATCGAGCGACCCGTGGACGAAGGTGATCGTCTCGAGCGTGGTGCCCTGGTTGGGCGCTTGGAAAGCCGGGAGCTGGAAGCGGAGGTGGACCGGCTGCGCGCGTCGTTGCAGGCCACCGAGACCAGGGTGCCGCAGCTCAGAACGGAGATCGCCCTACAGGAGGAGCTCACCCGGGGCCGAATCGCCGATGCGCAAGCCAATCTCGCCGTCAAGGAGGAGAGGCTGGCAGAGCTTCGGAGCGGTTCCCGTCCCCAGGAGTTGCAGAAGGCTCAGGCCGAGGTGCGCGAGGCCAAGGCCGTGATGGAAAATGCGCAGGCCGACTTCTGCCGTATGGTCTATCTCTTTCGGGAAGGGGGAATCGCGGAGCAGGCCCGCGACGCCGCCCGCACCGCCTTCGATGTCGCCGTCGAGCGACACAAGAGTGCGATAGAGCGCTGGGATCTCGTGAAGGAAGGCCCAAGGCAAGAAGAGATCCGCCGTGCCGAGGCGGAGGTCCGGCAGGCGAAGGCGGGGGTGCTGCTTGCGCAGGCGGGTGAATTGGAGGTGGCCAGAAAGCGCCAGGAGTTGGCGACGCTCCAGGCCACCATCGCCAGGGATCGAGCCGCGCTGGCGGCGGCTGAGGCACAGCTCGGTTACACCGTTCTCCGAAGCCCCCAGACCGGTGTGGTCCTGCGCAAACATGTGGAGCCGGGCGAGATGATCGCCGCGGGCACCCCGGCTGTCACCATCGCCGATCTCAAGAACATCTGGCTCAAAATCTACATCCCGGAGCCGCAACTTGGTCTGATCAAGTTGGGTCAGGTGGGTGAGATCACAACCGATTCCTACCGGGGCAAGGTGTACAGGGGCACGGTGACGTTCATCAGCTCGGAAGCGGAGTTTACCCCGAAAAATGTCCAAACCCAGGAGGAGCGGGTCAAGCTGGTCTTTGCCGTGAAGGTCACCGTGGACAACCTGAACCAGGAACTGAAGCCGGGGATGCCGGCGGATGCAACGGTCCTGCTGAATTAAGGTGAACGGTATGGAGGGGCAAGGCGCTATGATCGTGATGCAGGACCTCGCGAGAACGTTTGGGCCGATCACGGCCGTGGATCATCTCAGCCTCGCCATTCCGAGGGGGGAACTGTTCGGCTTGGTGGGTCCAGACGGAGGTGGTAAGACCACAACCCTTCGGATGCTCGCGGGTATCCTCACCCCCACCGGCGGTGACGCCATCGTGGCCGGCCATTCCGTTCGGAAGGAGCCTGAGGCGCTCAAGAACAGGATCGCCTACATGTCCCAGCGCTTCGGCCTGTACGGCGATCTCACAGTGTTGGAGAATCTCCACTTCTACGCCGACCTCTTCGAGGTTCCGACGAAGAAGCGGACAGTGCGGATCGAACGCTTACTCGGTTTCAGCAACCTGACCCCGTTCAAGGATCGATTGGCGGATAAGCTGTCGGGAGGGATGAAACAGAAGCTGGGCCTGGCTTGCGCCCTGATCCACACGCCTGAGATTGTGCTGCTCGACGAACCGACCAACGGCGTGGACCCGATCTCGCGCCGAGACTTCTGGCGCATCCTGTACGAGATGCTACAGGAGGGGGTCACGATCCTGGTGACGACGGCTTACCTCGACGAGGCCGAGCGATGCAACAGGGTGGGGCTGATACACCAGGGTCGCCTGCTGGCTCTGGACACGCCGGACCAGATCAAGGCACTGATGGCCGGTGACCTGGTGGAGATTCCGGTAGCGGATGGTTGGCGGGCCCGCCAGTTCCTGAGCGGCGTCTCCCACGTGAAAGGCGCAACCCTTTTCGGCCACAGGCTCCACGTGGCGCTTGAAGACGTAGGGCGCGACCTGCCGACGGTCCTGACTGCCCTTGAGGCCGAAGGGCTTCAACCCCATGATCCCCGCCGGGTCGTCCCATCCTTAGAGGACGTATTTATCTCGATGATCGGACGAAGGGAACGCAGTGATGGTGAGCGGACAGCCTGAGCTCGCCGTCCGGGTGGAGAACCTGGAACGGCGCTTTGGGGATTTCGTGGCAGTGGACCGGGTCTCTTTCGAGGTGTCGCGGGGCGAGATCTTCGGCTTCCTCGGGCCCAACGGGGCGGGCAAGTCCACCACCATCCGAATGCTGACCGGCCTCCTCGCCCCGAGCGGTGGGACCGGCTGGGTCGGGGGACGGGACATCCGAACCCAAGGCGAGGCCATTAAGGAGATCATCGGCTACATGTCTCAGAAGTTCTCCCTGTACGAGGACCTGACCGTGGAGCAGAACCTGGACTTCTATGGGGGAATCTACCGGATTCCTAAAGACAAGAAGCCGGCCCGCAAGACCTGGGCGCTTCAAATGGCCGGTCTCACCGGCCGCGAGAAGAGCTTGACTCGGGAGCTAGCGGGCGGATGGAGGCAGCGGCTGGCCCTGGGCGCCGCGATTCTGCACGAGCCCGCGATCCTGTTTCTTGACGAGCCGACCTCTGGCGTGGATCCGATCTCCAGACGGAACTTCTGGGACTTCATTCGCGAGATGGCCTACCAGGGGGTCACCATCTTTGTCACCACCCATTATATGGACGAGGCGGAATACTGCGACCGGCTGGCCCTGATCTACCGGGGACGGATCATTGCCCTTGGGACGCCGGATCAACTGAAGCAGGAGCACATGCCGGAGGATGTCCTCGAGGTGACGGTTGATCGCCCCGTGGAAGCATTGGAACTCTTGTCGCGAGAACCGGTAGTCCGCGAAGTGGCCATCTTTGGGAAATTGCTCCACGTGGTGGTGGCCAATGCAGCCGCCGATGGGCCGGCCGTCCGGGGCGCGCTGGAGCGCGGGAACATCCGCGTGGACCAGATTGAGAAGATCCTCCCGTCGCTCGAGGACGTGTTCGTGTCGTTGATCGAGGCAGAAGATCGGGCAGCGGCCAGGACGCCACTGCGGGAGAACTGAGATGCGCATCGCGCGGCTACTGGCCGTCTCTCGAAAGGAAGTGATCCAGATCCGTCGCGACCCACGGAGCCTGGGCATGGCCTTCGTCATCCCGATGATCCTGCTCTTCCTGTTCGGGTATGCGCTGACACTGGATGTGGACAACCTGCAGACCATTGTGTACGATCAGGACCGGACCGCGGCAAGCCGAGGCTTCCTCGCGCAGTTTGAGGCGTCCGGCTACTTCAGAGTAGCGGCCATCGCCCGAAACTACTCGGATGTGGAGTGGGCCCTGGATTCCGGCAAAGCCCAGGTCGGGCTGGTGATCCCCCGGAACTTCGCGCGTGACCTGGATCTCGGTCGTCAGGTGCCCGTTCAGGCGCTGCTCGACGGGAGCGACTCCAACACCGCGACCATAGCGATCAGCTACCTGGAAGCCATTAGCGGCCGATACTCGACGCAGCTCGTCACGGAGCAGTCTGGCCTGACCCGCCTCGATCCCCCCGTCGAGACCCGTCTGCGCGTCTGGTACAACCCGGAGCTCGAAAGCAAGAACTATATCGTCCCGGCCCTGATCGCGGTCATCATGATGGTTATCGCCGCGCTGCTGACCTCTCTCACAGTGGCCAGGGAATGGGAGCGGGGCACCATGGAACAGCTCATTGCCACCCCGATCAAGGTCCCGGAACTGGTGCTCGGGAAGCTGCTGCCCTATTTCGCGATCGGCTTCATCGATGTGACACTCGCCGTGCTGGCCGGCACGTTGATATTCAGGGTACCCTTCAGGGGCGATCTGGTGCTGCTGCTCGGCCTCTCCCTGATCTTCCTCCTGGGCGCCCTGAGCCTGGGCATGCTGATCTCCATCAGGGCCAAGTCGCAGCTCGTGGCCAGTCAGGTGGCGATGGTGATTACCTTCTTGCCCTCCTTCCTGCTGTCGGGGTTCATGTATGACATCGGGAACATGCCGGGGTGGTTGCAGGCGATCACCTACGCCTTTCCGGCCCGATACTTCGTCACGATCCTGAAAGGGATTTTCCTCAAGGGGATCGGTCTCCGTCTGCTGGCTATAGAAGCGGTATTCCTTGGCCTCTTCGCCCTGATCGTCACCGTGGCGGCGAATCGGATGTTCACCAAGAACCTGGAATAGAGGGCACGCGTGATGTGGGAACGGTTGCAGCACATGTTGATCAAAGAGTTCATCCAGATCCTGCGGGACCCGCGGATGAAGGCCGTCATCTTCGTGACACCCCTCCTGCAGCTTCTGGTCTTCGGGTACGCGGTTACCACCGACATCACGCAAATCACCATGGCGGTCTCCGACTTCGATCACACCCAGGAGTCGAGGGAGCTGGTGCGGCGGTTCGAAAGCTCGGGGTACTTCCGCGTTGTCCAGCGGGTGGGCGAGGCTCGGGCTTTGCAGGAGCTGATCGACCGGGGGACGGTGAAGGCCGCCCTGCAGTTCGATCCCGGGTTCACGAGGGATCTCAAGCGCGGCCGGAGCGCCGTGGTGCAGGTCCTGGTGGACGGAACTGACTCTAACACCGCCGGCGTGGTCATGGACTACGCCAATCGGATCATCGCCCAGTACAATCGCCAGGCCGCGCACGAGGCGCTCGCTGTCCGGGAAGTGGCCATGGGGACACCTCCCGCGGATGCCCTCCGGCCTCGCCTGGGTGAAGTCGATCTGAGGTCGCGGGCCTGGTACAACCCCGATCTGCGGAGCCGAAACTACAATGTGCCCGCCGTTATCGCCATCATCATTATGCTGACCTCGCTGCTGCTCACCTCCATGGCCATTGTGCGGGAGCGTGAGATCGGTACCATGGAGCAACTTATGGTGACCCCCATCCGACCCGCCGAACTCATCCTGGGGAAAACGCTCCCCTTCGCCTTGATCGGGTTCTTTGACGTGGCCCTGATCACCACCGCTGCCGTCTTCTGGTTCACGGTGCCTATTCGGGGGAGCCTGCTTCTGCTCTTCGGGGCTACGGCCTTGTATCTGCTCTCGACGCTCGGGATCGGCCTGTTCATCTCCACCGTCTCCAAGACCCAGCAGCAGGCGCTGATGTCCACCTTCTTCTTCTATCTGCCGGCCGTCCTGCTCTCGGGCTTTATGTTCCCCATTGCTAACATGCCGGTGGCGGTCCAGTACCTGACCTATGTGAACCCGCTCCGCTACTTCCTGGTCATCATCCGGGGGGTTTTCCTCAAGGGTAACGGGCCGGCCGTCCTCTGGCCCCAGATGTTGGCCCTGGCGATCCTGGGCGCTGTCCTCTTTACGGCCAGCACGCTCCGCTTCCAGAAACGGCTGGAATAATCGTCCTGCGTGCTCTTTGTTGCAGATGCGGTCTGAGAGAAGCGCTCGTGGGCGCCCGGGCCGCGTATGCCAAAGCAGGTGATCCGCGACGAGCGTATCGAGCATAGGCAGTACATCGTTGCGTACGGTAAGGACAGCCCGAGGTCAGTAGCTGGACATGGGGCCGATACGAAGTAGGGGATAGTACGGATATTGGATAGAGAGGTCGACTAGGGGGACGATACGCGAATAGTCGCACCGCGATTGAAGGCCCGTGCCGGAAAGATGTCAGCGTCGATTTGTGCGGGTACGATCGTTCTCATCTTTTCTATAATCGATGCGGCCATCTGGCGATCTCTCGCCAACCCATAGACGGCCGGTCCCCAGGAACTTTGCCCCACGCCTAACGCTCCCGCCCGAGACATTGCCTTGACCAGCGTCGCCCCCTCTATGGTCGCAAAGATTCCACCCTGCGCCGGACGGAACCATCCCCCGACAATCCGTTGAATCCGGGTGAGCGACTCACCAAAGACGACGGGGTCGCGATCAAGCACCGACGGCAGCATCCGCATAAGCACAATGCGACTGAGGCGGTCTGTTGCACTGGTGCTGTGACGGTTGACGAGACCCTGAAATGCGTTGGTCTCAGCGGTTCCAGCGAGCCCGCGTCCGACGCGGGGAATCGCCACAACAAAGGTCCAGTCCTCCGGAAAGGGATAGCGCGCAAGTATCGGCGGCGTGCAGTCCGCGCGTGAGGCGTGAGGCGTGAGGCGTGAGGCGTCACGCCTCGTCCCCACACCCTCCACCCCACACCCTCCACCCTTTTCTACCCCGCTCAACACTTGGCACTCAACACTCGACACTGTTTTCCGCCCGGCGTCCACAATAAACCCGCCTCGCTCAAAGGCGGCGATCCCGATCCCGGATCGCGCCCCTCGGCCCATCACGGCCGCCAGCTCCCGAACGTCAGCGTCGATAGAGAACAGTCGGGCCAGCGCAGCAGCAACGCTCAGCGCCAATTGCGTCCCCGAGCCGAGGCCGGCATGGGTTGGGATCATAGCCTTGACGGCGATCTGCGCCCCGTCGCGGATCGTATAGTGGCGGAGAAAGCGGCGCATGAGCGTAAGGACGCGGTTTCGCTCGTGTCCAACGACCGATAGGCGACCGGCCGGTGTCGCCTCGAGGATGATTGCGGGTTGGCCGATGGCCAGGCCGATACTTCCGAACTTGCGACCCGATGAGCCATCCGGGTCGATGAATCCGAAGTGCAGCCGGCCATGGGCCTTGACTGTGACCCTCATCGACGCTGCCGCTCCACGTACTCTTGGAGATACGCCATCGCCAAGGTCTCCTGTTCACCCCCGGTTTTCTGGACAATCTCGGACAGTCGGCGATACTCCTGAAGGATCGGCGCTACCCCTAACAGTCGGACCCGGGTGGCGAGGATGGCCGCCTCGATGATGGCGTTCTTCGCGCGGTTGAACCCAATGAATTCGCGCAGGCCCCCCTTCTTGACGATCTGACAGTGGAAGGTGGTGCGCGGGGGTGTCGTATCGGTCTGCCCAACCGAGCACTCGTAATAGGAGCAGGCGTCGCTCAAGACAACGCCAGTGATTAACTCTGCGGGAAAGGTCGGGAACTGGGGGTTGGAGACAGCACTCTCAGCAAACAGGCGGGCGTTGTCGGTCAGATTGACGACTGTGGCGCCAGTCGCCAGAAGATTCCGACAGGTGGTCGAATCAGCATAGGGGCGGATGACAATATCTCCTTCGCCGATGGTGACCCCCATCGGGGCGAAGTTTACCTCTCCCGCCTCATTCAGCGTCGTGACGATACTCTCAATAATCATGAGTTACAAATAGGGTGTAGGGTGTAGGGGGCGGGTGGCGACGCGCCGCCTGTCGTAGGGGCGCAATTTATTGCGCCCGTCGGCCCACCGCATCAACGATACACCTCGCATTCGTGGGCGCAATAAATTGCGCCCCTACAGCATTCGTGTTCCACCAGCATTCGTGTTCCACACCGTGGACCTGCATGTCATTGAGGAAGGTCATGGTCGAGATATCCCCATGTCAGGTCTTCCTCTTGGATATATTTCTTCCCGAGTCGCATGGCGAGCCGCGCCTTCATCAACTCGCGGCCCAGATAAAAGGCGTGGCCGATCGGTTCATGGCCAAGATGCGCCCTGATCTGATCGAAAATCCGATGGATATCGGTGTCCTTCATGAAGAGATCACGATTGAACACATAGATCGCCTCGCGGTCGGCATAGATGCGGAAGTTGGGATCTGTCACCATCCGCTGCATGTCCCGCAGTTCCGCCTCGGACGGGCAATCGACCCGTCGATCCTTGATGGTGAGCAGGCCGTCGTCGATCCCTTTCGGCAGTACCCCTCGCTGCCTGGCGTAAAACATGAGGCGTCTGGCCAGGTCCAGCTCGCGAACAGATCCTACCGCCCACGAGGCGACCTCCGTCGTCAGCGCATACCGGATCTGTAACTCCGACATGACCCCCGTGAGCAGTGCATTAATCCCGGTACTGTCGGCATCGGTCAGCTCGGTGATGTTGCCCACCCCCATCAGGATCTCGGCGTGCGGAAATCGACGCCTCGCCTCGACATAGCGTACGAGCGATTCGGTAAATCCGAAGCCGATCGGCGCGAGAATCGGATCGATAAGGTAGTGCGTTTTGCCCAGCCGTTCTACCGCCTCGACATTCGCCGCCAGCGAATCCAGCCCCTTGCCGAAATCGGGAATGATGACGGGGGTACACCGAAGATCCGGGGCCAAGTGCAGGTTCTGCGCGTTCAGGCTCAGGAGCAGTTCGGCGCCGGCCTTGTCGGCGGCCAGGATCTCTTGCGGATCGACGCTGTCGATGCTGACCCGGAACCCCTCGGACCGCAGCGCCGAGACGATCTCGCCGATATTGGTCGCCGGCTGCCCTGGCGTGCCGCCGACGTCGATGACATCGGCGCCGCAGGCCGTGTAGTAGCGGGCCTTGTGAAGGATCTCGCCCACCGGTAGGGTGGGGGCATCGTTGATCTCGGCCAGGATGGTCAGGTCGTATTCGCCATATCCTTCTCGTGTTTTCTCTGCCCCGAAGTAGTAGGGGATGTCACGCAGATCCTTCGGCCCCTTTTCAACCTTCACCCCCAGCGCCTGCTCCAACTCGGAGGGTTCCACTCGACAGAGTCCGGGGATCATCACCAGATCGGTGCTGGGTGTGCGGAGCGTATGGAGGATAAAGGGGGTGGTCATCAGGGCGGCGACGCTGATCTTCAGGGCCGTCACCTCATAGTCAAAGTCCGCCTGCATCCCGGCTAAGGTCTCTTTCAGGGCGCGCTCGGCCAGCTTGCCGGTAATGAAGAGGATCTTCATGCGCGTGATACGCCGACCCGTTAGACCCAGAGGCCGCCGTGGACGTGAAGGATGGTTCCCGTCACGTAGCGCGCCTTTTCAGAGACGAGGAAACCCACTGCCTCGGCGACCTCGTCGGGTGCGCCCAATCGACCAAGAGGGATCATCTGTGCCCAGGCTGCTTTCTTTCCGGCGCGATAATGATCGTAGCTCTCGGTCTCAATGAAGCCGGGGTTGACGGCGTTTACACGAATGCCCCACGGCGCTTCGGATCGCGCGAGCGACCGGGTCAGCATGATTACGGCAGACTTGGCGATGTAGTAAGCGGGGGCCTCAAAGACCCCGATGGGTGAATGCTCGACGTTAAGCGCCCCGATGTTGATGATGCTGCCGCCCCGTCGCTCCCGCATCACCCGCAGCGCCGCCCGGCAGCAGTAAAAGGTGCTGCTCAGGTTGCTGTCAAGGGTCTGTCTCCACTCGTCATCGGTGGTATCGGACAACGCGCGAACCAGAAACGGACCGACGTTATTGACCAGGATATCGAGAGCGCCAAGTTCTTTTGTCGCGGTGTCGATGAGAAGCGACGCGCCGCCGGAATTGGAGACATCGGCCATCACGGCCATCGCCTTCACCGGCAGGTCGTTGAACTCCCGGAGGGCGGATTGGGCCGCGCCGTCGTCGCCGTGATAGTTGAGGACGACATCGCACCCATCCTGGGCGAGGCGATGCGCAATCGCCTTGCCGATTCCCTTCGTCCCGCCGGTAATCACCGCGACCCGTCGTGTGTCCACCTGCTCGATCCCTCATTGTTCCGAAAGTCCCCCGTGTGGGTCATTGCGAGGGAGCGTAGCGACCGAAGCAATCTCACAGTCGTTCGGGGCAACGACGGTGAGATTGCCGCGCTCCCGTTGGTCGCTCGCAATGACGACGGAGCGGAGGCGATCTGGCCTCTGACGTTCATGCCCATGGGCGCACCAGCGGCGCATGGGGCATTTTCCTATCCGCTAATCACTAACTCGCTAATAACAACCGTATCTTATGCCCGTACCGCTGAAACTTCAAGGCGAATCCGCGTTAGCGTTCTGTCGCTCTCCTCGACATCATTTCTAAAGCCGTCATGCCCGCGAACGCGGGCATCCAGAACTCGTGCTGTTTCCTGGATTCTGGCTCGCGCCCGCGATACGGCCCCCGACCTGATCGGGGGCGGAATGACGTCCGGAAATATACGACAAATATCAAGCACACGACACCAGTAGGCGTAGGCAGCGACATAGGCGCGCCGTCGGAATTACTTGACTTCCTGTGGGTGGGATGTAGAATACATTCTGCAAATGGTTGGGCGGTTAGCTCAGTCGGGAGAGCGCCGTCTTCACACGGCGGAGGTCATTGGTTCGATCCCAATACCGCCCACCACCCAATCGGCACGTCACGCCTACCGTCGCGTGCAATTCCGGGTTCCGCTCTGCACTTAACACTGACCACTCTCCACTCACCCCTTAACACTCGCCACCCCTCTCCACACAGGCCATATGCGCCAAAATGCGTATTTACAGTAGCGTGTAATCTGAGATATCTTGATGATATTTGACTGTCATTTTTCTTGACAGTTAACCAACACTGGCTGAAAATACTTAAGATAATTAAAGACCGGCTCATATAAAAGGGATATCGTTGATTCGAACCATTGTACGTGACGCACGCCCTACCTATTATAGTAGCATAGGGTATTATTGCGGCTGATGTCCGGCCGATAAGAGGCGGCTGAGCTGTCGGATTGTTGCCGAAGAGACAGGAGGGGCTGATGCCGAAGATTACGGTGCTGATCGCTGATGATCATGCGCTCTTCCGAGAAGGACTCGGAATGCTCCTGGCGCAGACCGACGACATCCGGGTCGTCGGGGAGGCAGGCGACGGCTTCCAGGTCGTTGGAATGGTCGAGGCCCTTCAGCCGAATATCCTGCTGCTGGATGCCCAGATGTCGGGACTTGGAGGAATCGAGTCGCTTCCGCTGATCCGCAAGAAATCTCCTCGGACACGTATCCTGATCCTGTGCGAATCCTCCGACGATGACCACATGATCAATGTGTTGCAATTGGGCGCAAAGGGATGTGTTGCAAAAAGCCTCAGTCACAAGGATCTCATCAGGGCCATCCGGACCACCCATAACGGAGAGATCTGGGCCGAGCGCAAGGTTCTGACTCGGGTATTGGAGAACCTGCGCCGAAAGGTATATGGCGCAAACGCGTCCTTTCAAGAGATGCAAAATACGCTGACCGATCGCGAACAGGAGGTCGTCAAGTGGGTGATCCAGGGCCGGACCAATAAAGAGATCGCCTCCGGGCTTGGAATCAGCGACAAGACGGTCAAGACGCATCTAAGCAATATTTTCGGGAAGTTAAAGATCAGTCGTCGGTTGCAATTGGTTCTTAACCGTATCGTGGAGTAGCCACGTTATCCGGTCCCGTCCCCATTCCCAACAGACCCCTACTACTCCATGCCGGTATCTTTTCAGTGGAAAATACGCCGAATGGCCGATTGTCGGTGGGGGTATCTGTTGTTATTTGTTATAGTGTAGAGGTGTGGCGAGAGGCGATTTCCGGTAGGCGCGCTGTCGGCGTATGGGGTGTTGATGAGCCATGGAGGCTTCGGAGGGAGATGTCATGATAGCATCGACACGGATCGTCGTCACTGCGGATGAGCGACCCTCATACGAGGAGCTGTGTGAGCAATTGAAGTGCTCGCCGGATATCGAGATCGCCGGTCGGGCGTGCGATGGCAAAGAGGTCATTGCGGCGGTGGGACGGCTGAACCCGGATATCCTGATTCTCGATATCGACCTGCTTGGGATCGGAGGGTTGGAGCTCTTGCCGGCGGTGCGATGGTGGAGTCCCGACACAAAGGTGATCATCCACTCGAGTCGTGCGGAGGAAGCGACGATCCGGGAGGCGATTGAACTTGGGGCCAGAGGATACATCGTCAAGAGCGATGATATCCCAATGGACAAAGCGATTCGAGCCGTTCAGCAGGGAGAGGTATGGGTCAGACGGCGACTGATCGCCATGATCATCGACGAGCTGATCGCCATGACCGAGTGGCCGATCCCGCCGGAAGAACCCGAATGGATAGTCGCCTCATCGTGTTGAGCGTGTAGGGTCCTTGGGGGGGGACGCACGCACATGGACAGCGAGGTCCGAAAAAGTCCGGGATTCGAATCCGTACTGGCGATATGGAGCCGGCGTAAGTGGCTGGCGATTGCCGTCCTCATCATTCCTCTCGTGGCGGTCGTCAGCGGCATTCTCTTTCTCCCGAATATCTATCGCTCGACGGCTACGGTCCTGATCGAAGGGCAGCAACTGCCTGAGGCGTTCGTTCGATCCACCGTCACCAGCGCCGTCGATACGCGGCTGCAGGCCATCACGCAGGAGATCCTCAGTCGGTCCCGTCTGGATGCGCTCATCACCCAGTTCGGCCTCTACAAAGACCTTCGCAAACGGATCTCCCTCGAAGAGGTGATCGAGCGGATGCGGCGCGACATCCAACTGGAGCTGAAAGGCGTCAAGCCGATGGAGAAGGATCGCGCCACCATCGCCTTCAGTCTCAGCTTTCGCGGGAGCGATCCGACGACCGTGGCGCAGGTGACGAATACGCTGGCCTCCTACTACATCGAGGAGAACCTGAAGGTCCGGGAACGGCAGGCTGCCGGGACCGCCGAGTTCCTCAAGGTACAGCTCGACGAGACGAAAACACGGTTGGATGGGCAGGAACGGCTCGTCAGCGCCTTCAAGCGACAGAACATGGGGGAGTTGCCCCAACAGTTGGACGCCAACCTCTCGACCCTCGCCAGGCTGAATATGCAGCTTCGGGTCAACAGCGACAACCTTCCCCTTGCCCAGCAGCGTCGCCAGGACATCCTGACGCAATTGGCGGAACGTGAAGCGGGCGTCCCGTCCGATACGCCCGGTGTCGCCGCCGATCCGCTGAGCAGGGCTCGCCACGAGTTGATGATGGCGCGGGCCAGGTATACCGAGGCCCATCCGACGGTCATCCGCCTGAAGGCCGAGCTTGAGGAGTTGGAGCGGCAGCAGGCCGAGACCGCAAAGAAGGGCGAACAGGAGGAGGGCGACACCGCCACCTTCATGAACCCGGCCGCCCAGCGGCTGAAGCAGGCGCTGCGGGAGGTCGATGGCGAGATCGCCGCCCTCAAGGCGGAAGCAGGGCGGTTACGGAAAGACCTGGGGGCCTATCAGTCGCGCGTCGAAAATACCCCGCGACGGGAACAGGAATTCCAGGCGATGGCCCGGGACTACCAGACCACAAAAGAGACCTATGAGTCGCTGCTCAAGCGATACGAAGAGGCGAAACTGGCCGAAAGTATGGAGCAGCGCCAGAAGGGAGAGTTGTTCCGCGTGCTCGATCCCGCCACACCCTCAGAACGGCCGGTCGCACCGGACCGCCTGCGCCTGATCCTGATGGGGCTGGTACTCTCCGTGGGCCTGGCGGTCGGTGTCGTGATGGCGGTCGAGCAGTTGGATACCTCGTTTCACACGGTGGACGATCTGCGCGGCTTTACCACCGTCCCGGTCCTGGTGAGTATTCCGCCGTTGATCACGGCGGCCGATCTGGCTCAGAGACAGTGGCGAACCAAGGTAGTGGCGCTGTCGGTGGCGGCGGGAATCATCGGCATTGTCGCGCTGTCCTATCTCGTAGCCAAGGGAAACGAGCAGTTGGCCTGGATGCTGGTGAAAGGCGGCGCGTGAAAAGCAGTGTTAAGTGTTTAGTGTTAAGTTCTTAGCGCTCAACACTTAACACTATCTGTTCCTATATTTACAGGTAACTTAACACTATATCTCAACACTTAACACTATCTTTTCCTATCTGGTACTATGTACTTAGACTTCTACGGACTCAAAGAAAAACCGTTCAACCTGACGCCGGACCCGCGGTTCCTGTACTTGACCCCGGTGCATGGCGAGGCGCTCGCCCAACTCCTCTACGGGGTTCGGGAGGAGAAGGGGTTCATCGTCCTGACCGGCGAGGTGGGAACGGGTAAGACGACGCTGCTGCGAAGTCTGATCAAGGAACTGGAGGAGACGACAGAGGTGGCGTTTGTCGTCCACTCGAAACTCCAGTTTGACGAACTGTTGGAATACATCATCGAGGATTTCGGCGTCAAAACCCAGACGACGTCGTCGGTGCAGCGGCTGTTTGCATTGAACGAGTTTCTGATCGAGCAGCACCGGGTCGGTCGGAACAGTGTCCTGATCCTCGACGAGGCGCAGCACCTGGAACCCGGGACGCTGGAGCAGGTTCGCTTGCTCTCGAACTTTGAGACCCCGACGACGAAGCTGCTGCAGATCCTGCTGGTCGGCCAACCCGAGCTTGACGCACGGCTGGCGCTTGATGAGTTGCGTCAGCTTCGACAACGGATCGGCCTGCGGTGCAGCATCCACCCGTTGAGCCCGGCGGACAGCCAAGACTACATCGTCAGCCGGTTGCGCATCGCCGGGGCCACGGGCGGCGCGATCTTTACCGAGGCGGCCATCGGCCGGATCGCGGAATATGCCGCCGGTATCCCCAGGGTGGTGAATATGGTCTGCGATCACTGTCTGCTGTTCGGCTTTGCGGATCAGAAGCGGCAGATCGACGGGGAGATCGTCGCACAGGCGATCGACTACCTGGAGCAGGGGACGTCTCGATCGCCGGCGACGGCCGTGAGTTCGGCTCCGTCGTCACCGACCGGCGAATCGACCGAGCCTGCACGTCGAAGGGGCTCAAGGCTGGAGATGATCCTGGCGATAATGCTAGCGGTAGCCTTTATCGGTGTGGGCGCCATGCTCCTGTACCCGGAGATCTTCGCCAAGCTGGCGCATTGGCCGGCTCAGTAACGGAAGGCGTAAGGCGTTAGGCGTGAGGGGTAAGGCGGAAGGCGGGAGAAAATGGAGAAACCGCACAAGAGGCTTGATGTGTGGAAGGTGGCGATGGATCTGGTGAGTGAGGTGTATCGGGTGACGGAATCCTTGCCTGCAAGGGAAGGATATAGTTTAACTCAGCAGATCAGAAGGGCGGCCGTCAGTATACCAAGCAACATCGCCGAAGGTGCGGCAAGACAAACAAAGAAGGAGTTCGTGAATTATTTGCACATCGCACGAGGGTCGCTGAGCGAATTAGATACCCAGCTTGATTTAGCCAAGCGGCTCGGGTATCTCCAGGGAGACATGTGGGGCATTCTGGATGCTCAAATGGATCGGGTTGACAAGATGATCAGCGGTCTGATCCGTCATCAAAAATCGAATCGCTTGTCTCCCCTCCCGCCTCACCCCTCACGCCTTACGCCCTCAGATGACGCCTCACCCCTCCCGCCTCACGCCTTACGCCTTACGCCCTCAGATGACGCCTCACCCCTCACGCCTCACGCCTTACGATTAAAGGGGACCACGTGAGTAAATTCTTCAAGGCGCTCAAGCAGGCGGAACGGGATCGGGCCCTGCGCAGGCAGGCGGAATCGGACGATCGCGAACAGATCGCGGCCGAGCCCGCATCTCCCCCTTCCGCCTCCCGCCTCACCCCTCCCGAGGTGGACCAACACCTCGTCAGCCTGCTGCAGCCGACCTCCTTTGAGGCCGAACAGTACCGCGCCCTGCGACACCTGATTGAACAGATGCGCCTGACCAAGGGCATCTCGGTGGTAGGGGTGTCCAGTCCGTCCGTGGGCGACGGCAAAACCATCACCGCCATCAACCTGGCCGGGTCGCTGGCACAGGGACCGAAGACGCGGGTCCTGTTGGTCGAGACCGACCTGCGCCGCCCGTCGCTCGCCCGATATCTGGGGCTCGGCCATCGGCACGGCAGCGGGCTGGTCGATGCGATTCTGAAACCGGACCTGCCGCTTGAGGTCCATCTGATGAGCTGCCCGCAGTTCAATCTGACCGTGCTGCCGGCGGGCCATCCGCAACTTACGAGCTACGAACTGCTGAATTCGCCGCGCTTCGATGCGCTCTTGGATGAGATACGCAAACAGTACGACTACGTGGTGCTGGATACCCCGCCGCTGATTCCGCTGTCGGACTGTCGCCTGATCATGAAGATGGTCGATACCCTGATCCTGGTGGTGGCGGCGCACCAGACCCCGCGCAAGCTGGTGGAAGAGGCATTGAATCTGCTCGATCCGGCCAAGGTATTGGGCATCGTCTTCAACAACGATGACCGACCGCTGGCGGGCTATTATCACAAATACGACAAATACGACGATCACCAACAGAATGGGCGGGATAACGAAGCGGACCGCATGGCCGGTGGGTTACGGCAACTGCTGCGCCGTCCCTTCTCCCGCACCTCAACTTAACACTTAACACTCGACAACTCAACACTCAACACTTAACACTGGTAACTGGTAACTGTCTTCCCATGGCTCTTCGCTTAGCGTTCATCGAGGTCAGTCTGCTGGTCCTTGGGATCAGCGGCACCGTCCTGCTGTGGAATCGGCCGCTGATTCTGGACTGGATCGATGCGGCCGCCTATCTGGGGCAGGCATCGATCCTGGCCCTTTCGTGCGTTACCGCTTTCTATTACAACGATCTGTTCGATATCCGGAAGGTACGGCGGCTCGGGGAGTTTGCCGCCCGTCTGATCCAGGCCATCGGGGTCTCGTTCATCCTCCTGGCCCTCTGCTATGCCATCTTTCCCGATCTCCGGCTCGCCAGCGGGCCGTTCTTTTCAAGCCTGCTGATTCTGGGGGGTCTGGTCATCCCGGTGAGGGCGGGATTCTATGCGCTGATGAGGAGCCGGGCGATCTCCGAACGGGTATTGATCCTTGGGACATCGCCCCTGGCGTGGAAGATCGCGGCGGAGATGGAGGCATCCCCGCATCTCGGTTATACGGTGCTGGGGTTCGTCGACGATGGCGACTCGATCCCGTTGACACCGGCGGTGTCCGCTCGGCCGCCGATCCTCGGATCCCTTGAGCGGCTTACACCCCTGGTGGAGGAACTGCGCCCCGACCGGATCGTGGTCGCCCTGGCCGAGCGTCGCGGACGGCTCCCCGTCAGGGATCTCCTGGAGATGCGCGTACGCGGCACCGTCGTCGTGGACGGGATCACCAGCTATGAATACCTTACGGGCAAACTGGCCATCGAAAATCTGGTGCCAAGCTATCTCATCTTTTCGCGGGACTTCGAACGCCCGGTGTGGCGAACGGCCACTCGACGTCTTGTCAGCATCATGGGGGCGGCTATCGGGTTGGTCCTGAGCCTGCCCTTCATGGGCATCATCGCCGTACTCATTCTCCTCGACTCCGGCCGCCCTGCCCTATTTATTCAGAAACGTGTCGGGCTGAGAGGACGCGTGTTTTCCCTGCTGAAATTCCGGACGATGCGTGTTAAAGAATCCGCTCAGGCCGAGTCGGTCTGGGAGCGGAATGACGACTCACGGGTGACGCGGGTGGGCAGATGGCTGAGAATGCTCCGACTTGATGAGCTGCCTCAATTCTTCAATATCCTCAAGGGCGATATGGACTTCATCGGTCCACGCCCCGAGATAGCCGGCAACGTCAAATCCATGACCGAGAAGATTCCATTTTACGCACTTCGTCATGTCGTTCGGCCTGGGATCACCGGATGGGCGCAGATCAAGTACGGCTATTCGGTGAACCAGGAGGATGTGACCGAGAAGACACGGTACGATCTGTACTACATCAAGCACCTGTCGCTGAGCCTCGACCTCCGCATCCTGATCGACACCGTCAAGATCGTCCTCTTCGGCCGAGGGGCTGCCGCCCCCCACGCGTATCGTACCCAATTGTTTCCCTCCCCCCAGTCGCGGGACAGTTTACCTTCTGCTTTCCTTTCCCCCCTGGCGGGGGAAGGTCAGGATGGGGGGGTGATTATCCCCCGCCCTCATGTTGCGAGAGAGAGTATGGGTGAGGGGGGACGACGGTCCATCGGCACAGGCAAGGTTGTTCGCCTATGACGACGAAGCTTCGGTTATTACCGACGGATGTCGTCGATCGGGTAAAAGCGCTGCCCTGGCGGGTGGCCCCGATAGAGGGTCTGGTTGCGCTCTGGCTGTACGGCTCCTTTGCCCGGGATGAAGCGACACCGATCAGCGATGTCGACTTGGCGTTCCTGATGGCTGATAAACTGCATGGTGAGGACTTGACCCGGAAGGAAACCGAGCTGTTTGGCGCGACCGAGCAGACCCTGCAGACGGATGAATTTGCCCTTGTGAACCTCCGTACCGCCTCTCTGGCCTTGGGTTGAAAAACGTTGATGGAGTTCTGGGAAGGCGAAGGCTGCGAATACTGTGGTAGCCAGATTGTCGAGAAACGGGTCACGCTGCATCGTAAGGTACGCGGACAGTATGTGCTGATCGAGAATGTACCCGCTGGCGTGTGTACCCAATGTGGCACACGCTACTATGCCGCGAACGTACCGAAAACGGTCGGAGAAAGCCTGCGTGGACGCCGTCAAGCAGCGCGCGAAGTGTTGGTTCCCGTGTACTCGCTATAGCCGACACTTGGGGTTCCCCCTCACCCCTCCCGCCTCCCGCCTTCCGGCTTTGCCTGGGGCCACGGTCCCTCTCGCGTCCCTTCTCCCATGGTGGGGGAAGGTCAGGATGGGGGGGAGGGGGGCGTAGGGGCGGGGTTCACCCCGCCCGTCTGTCGCGTTGACCTCTTATGAGTACAAGCGGGTAGAGATCGTATCCCCGGTTCACCCATAGAGTATGGAGGAAACAATGGGTCTCCATATGACGATGATCTACTGGAAAGGTGAGAAGTTCTGGCTTGGTAAACTCAAGGAGCACCCCGAGATCATGACGCAGGGCAGAACCCTGAAGGAGCTCGAGGAAAACCTCAAGGACGCGTACGACATGATGGTCATGGAAGACGTGCCTGCTGAGCATCATGAAAAAGCCATCACCGTATGAAGCGGAAGGAATTCGTCCGTCAACTTCTGAGGGAGGGGTGCATCATGCTTCGGCCTGGTTCCCGTCACGATGTGTATATGAATCCCAAAACTGGTCAAAAGCAGGCAGTACCACGACACACAGAAATTGACAACGTCCTTGCACGACACATTCGGAAGTATCTCGGATTAGAAACGCCGTAACTGGCGCGTATGGGCGTCTGGCCTAAGGGGCTCCCCCTCACCCCTCCCGCCTCACGGAGGGTGCTGTGATCGAGAGGCATACGGGGCTCCCTCTTACGCCTTACGCCTCCCGCCTCACGCCTCACGGCTTCGGCGGGGGGAAGGTCAGGATGGGGGGGATCAGGCTTATGATCGGTCTCCTAACGCCTCACGCCTCACGTGACGATATGATGGAACACCTCAATATAGACCTCCTCTCCCCTTGCGGGAGAGGACGGAGGTGAGGGGTAAGATCGAGGCGCATCGCCTCCCGCCTCTCGGCGTTGGCGTACGAAGGCGATGACAACATGAGGGGACCTGGCCATTAGCTCGATGCAATCGAAGAAAAAGTATAAGTTCACGAAGTATTTCGAAAATGAGGTGCTACGCAAAAGGCCATACATCAAAAAGGCGTGGTGTATTCGTATTGTTGAAAATCCGCGACGAAGTGAACCGCAGGAACACAATCGGTATCGATTTTGGGGCGCGGTCGATGAACTGAACGGCAAGGTGCTGAGAGTGGTCACGCTTTCTGATAAAATAACCATACACAACGCATTTCCGGATCGAGGGTATAAGCCATGAGGTTAAAATACTACCCAGACACCGATTCTCTGTATATCGATCTGTCCGGCAAAGTCAGCGCCGACAGTAAAGAGATCTCGGAAGGAATTGTTCTCGACTACGATATTAATGGCAATATCGTAGGTATCGACATCGATAATGCCAGCAAGAAAGTAGAGATGAAAGAGTTTGTCGTGAGCAAGTTCCCGATCGAGGAGCCAGTGACCGGGGGCTAACAATCGTATTGCCCTTCCCCCCTGGTGGCGGGGAACGGTCACCCCTCTCGTGTCCCTTCCCCCCTGGGTGGGGGAAGGTCAGGATGGGGGGAAGGTGTAGGAGGGGCGTTGGGAGGGGACGCAACCGTAGCGTTCTGAGGACAACGATTGAAACGTTTGCAGGTGTATCTTGATACGTCGGTTCTGGGCGGCTGCTTCGACGATGAATTCGCGGAATGGTCAACATGGTTGATTGACGATATCCGCGCAGGACGATTTACTCGCCCCGAGAGGTGATAACATATGAAAACGATTACGGTTCACGCAGTGGAGATGGTTCGGAAAATTCGCGACCAGCAGGCGGATAAACTGGCCAATAAGACTCCGGAAGAGATCATCGCGTTCTTCCGCCATGCCGGTCGGTCAACACTACAAACCACAGGTGTACGACGACGAAAAAGGTCGGCTAACCAGAGCCGGGGGAGGGTAAGAGCGAAATGATTTCCCTAACGCCTCACGTGACGATATGATGGAATACCTCAATATATGCCTCCTCTCCCCGTGTACCCTCTGGGTGTGGAGAGGATCGAGGCGAGCGCCAAAAATACGCCTCCTCTCCCCTTGCGGGAGAGGACGGAGGTGAGGGGTAGAATTGCGGCGTATCCCCTCCCGCCTTACGGCTTCGACGGGGGAAGGTCAGGATGGGGGGGCTCATTCCCCCTCGCCCCCACTGTGGGGGAGAGGGTGCGGGTGAGGGGGCCGTTGGGGGATGTAGGGGCGGGGTTCACCCCGCCTATCTGCCGGGCCGGCAGGGACGCTGTGACAGTCTCAAGGTGTGACCAGATAGATCGGTTCTCGACTGAAGGAGTATGGGGCATGCAAGGATGCCTGACGACATAGGGTTGAAGGAGATCAGTAATGAAACTGACGGCGGTCATTGAGCGTGAAGGCGAGGGGTACGTATCCTTGTGTCCTGAGCTGGACATCGCGAGCCAAGGCGATACGGTTGAACAGGCGCGGGACAATCTTCGTGAGGCCCTGGAACTCTTTTTTGAAGCTGCATCGCCAGAAGAGATCAAACAGCGTCTTCACGGCGAGGTTTTTGTAACCCAGGTTGAGGTAACTGTTGGGTAGGCTTCGTGTACTGTCCGGCAAAGAGGTGTGCGATATTCTCACGAAACACGGCTTTGCGGAGGTACGTCGCCGGCGAGGTAGCCACATTGTCATGCAAAAGACCCTTCCTCAAGGCACAGTAACGGTCCCCGTTCCGGACCATGATGAGATTAGAATTGGAACACTCCAATCGATTATACGACAGTCGGGTCTACCTCGGAGTGAATTTGAATCATGACTTTCGATGCTTATCCAATACTCTCCCCTTCCCCCGGGTACCCTCTGGGTGTGGAGAGGATGAAGGTGAGCACCAAAGCACATCTCCTCTCCCCTTGCGGGAGAGGACGGAGGTGAGGGGTAAGAGTTTAGCATGTCTCTCATAGAATGGCTGTTCTGGCTCTCAGCTAGCTTGGTCGCCTACGGAACCATCGGCTATCCGGCCCTGATCTGGCTCCTCGGGCGGATTGCGCCCAAGCCTGTTCGCAAACGGGAGATCTTTCCAACCGTAACCTGTATCATCGCGGCGCGCAATGAGGAGCGGACCATCGGGGCCAAGCTGGAAAATCTTCTGGCGCAAGACTACCCTTCAGATCGACTCGACATCATCATCGTCTCGGACGGCTCCACAGACAACACGGCGGGCCTCGTGGAGGAATACTGCATATGGAAGGGGAAGTCACCCCCCCCTTACGCCTCACGTCCTATTGAGCCTGGAAAAGGGTGGGGGGAACCTTCTAACCAACGGTCACAAGAGGTCCCGAGTCGGGTGAGGTTGCTGACCGTCCCTACCCACCACGGTAAGGCCTACGCCCTCAACATGGGGGTAGCGGCGGCAACCGGCGAGGTCATCCTCTTTGCCGACGCCCGTCAGCGCTTCGCACCTGATGCCGTGCGCGCCCTGGTCGCGAATTTCGCCGATCCGGAGGTTGGAGCCGTGAGCGGTGAACTGCTCTTTGAGGCTACGGATCACGCCCAGATCGGAAAGGGTCTGGGATTCTATTGGCAGTATGAAAAGTTCTTGCGCAAGGCCGAGAGCTTATCGGGGTCCACAGTCGTGTGTACCGGCGCCATCTATGCCATCCGATATAGCTGTTTCCGACCGCTGCCGGAAGGGGCACTCGTTGACGATCTGTTGACCCCTATGCGCATCCTCCTGAACGGCTACCGGGTGGTATTCGAGGCAGGGGCCTGCGCCTTCGATAGCCTTTCTCCGTCGAATAGCCACGAGTTCCGTCGAAAGGTTCGGACCCTTGCAGGCAACATTCAGATCCTTCACGTTGAACTCGCACTGCTCAATCCACTCAGACGAGAGCCTATTTGGCGGTACTGGTCACACATGCTGTTGCCGAGGGTACTCATGCCTTACTGTCTGATGTTGTTACTGCTTTCAAATGTCACCCTTGCCGGTCCAATATTTTCGTCGGTCTTGGTGTTACAACTTGTGATGTACGGGATCGGGTCTATTGGCCTGTGTCTCGCTTCGCGTGGTGGACTTTTGTTCAGGGCGGCATCAACCTTTGTCCTACTCAATGCGGCGTCGGTGGTGGCGGCTGTTCAATATGCGCTAAGGCCCAGTCACGAGATGTGGCGAAGACAGCCATCGTAAGAACGGTTCGCTAAGAGACGTGCCATCTTGAAATCAAATGTTATCGATGATGCAAACAGAATCACTGCTAAATTGCGATCTGAGTTTTGTCAGGGAAACAATCGAGAAGACCGCAGTAGATATGATCTTGGCTCGCTCTCGCGTTCGACCAATCGCTATTGTTATGAGCGGGAGCTTCGCAAGACGCGAGGAAACAGTTTTGGTACAAAATGGGTCCGCCACCGTAATTGGGGACGCCGAATTGTACGCAGTGTTCAAAACCCCCTCAGATACAAAACCGTTTCTCAACATTGCCCATCTGCTGGCCGAAGAGATTCAGCAGCAGCTCGCCACAAGGGAGATCCACTGCCCAGTCAGTTTCGGGGTTCCTTCTTGTAGGATTCTCCGGTGTATGCCCCCTCATATAATGGGGTTTGAGTTGCGGACAACCGGTAAGGTGTTATGGGGAGACTACGATATCCTTGCTCTCATCCCACCTTTCGGCCCAAAGGATATTCCGAAATGGGATGCATGGCGTAGCGTTGCGAATCGCATGATCGAACAGTTGGTCTATGCGGATGCGCTGAGGAGCGAAGGAGCGGGAGGCGTATCGAAACTCTTGTATAGTTGCCTCAAGATTCAGTTGGAGCTAGCAACGATGGTCCTTCACTTCCTCGGAGCGTACCAGCCTACCTATCAACAACGAGCGGAAGCGCTCAAGCAGTTGGAAAAACATTCTGACCACCGCGAGTTTCCATGGCTGTCGGAGCTCACAACGCGGGTAGAAGCTTGTACGTATTTTAAGCTTGATCCGAACAAATCTTCTCCCTATGGGGAGATATTTAGAGGCGCATGTCCCGAAGTCGATCAACATCGGATTGTGGAAGAGGAATGCCTGCGAGTGATGGAGTTAGTTCGATCTGTCTGGGTGTGGGGAGCGGAGCGCCTGTTGAAGTGCAAACTAGACGAGTCCGTAGACCCACTTAATATTGCCCTACGATTAGCTCGCGCCCAAGACTGGCGATGGCGACTGCGCGGTTGGCTACGTCTGGGTCTTCTTGAGGCTGGGTGGCGAAATTCGGATTTCTGGTTCAGCGTAGCACGATTGGTAAACTACGGGAGTCCCCGCTTTCTGACATATGGTGTCGCCGCGACGCTGTACTTCAACTGGGGCGGCTGGCTGGATATTCGATCAAGTATGCCGGACGAAGCTGCCCAACGTGCTATGCGATATTTCCCATTTGGACGAATGAGAGCTAACGAGGTGACCACCTGGCTCGAAGCGAGTCGGGCAGTCGTTTCTGGGTGGGACCGTTTTCTAAAGACAAGCTGGGTGTAAGGACATGTGGCTATATTATCTCATGATAGCGTTGTTTGCGTTGCAGAATCACTGGCTTTGGAATATGCAATTAGTCGGAACTGTAACGGTTTTTAAAGTTCTGGGCGTCATTGTTCTAATATACGCACTATGTTATGCCGTCCGACACAGCTACTCAGCATTTCTTTGGAATCGTACCACCACACTTTTCATGTGGCTATTCTTGATGGCAACGGTTTCGTATCTTTTTCTTGGAACCTCATCCAGTGTAGCTCCTTTTCAGAGCTATGTATCGATGCTGAGCCTCGTGATCTCGACTCTCTTATTAGTCGACTCTTTCTCTAAGCTTCAGAATACGTTACGAGCAAGTCTGGTGGGGGTCGCGTTTGGGGGGCTGTACGTCATTCGGGAGTTCCAACTCTACCATGGCATCTTTCCCGATATGCGGCCGGGATGGGTTGTGGGGGATCCAAATTACTACGCCACGGGGGCAGTAGTCTGTCTCCCTTTCGGTTTGGCCTTGCTCGACCTAGAAATACGTAACCTGCATCGCTTCGTGATCCTCGGGTGCTCAGTAGTTACCGTAATTGCGCTTGTCCTAACAGGCTCGCGAGGCGGGTTGCTGGCTATGGGTGCTTTCATGGTATTTGCGTTCTGCTCCGGCCGATGGCACAAGCGGATCATCCCACTGGCGTTACTCCTGAGTCTCTTGATGATGGTTGTCCCATTGTCCCCTATTGCCAGATTACTTTTTCCAGATCGCAGTGATACTGAGTCTGTGGATTTTCGGAAAGAACTCCTCGTTGCTGGTATCGAAATGGTCAAACAGCATCCCCTAATTGGAGTAGGACTGGGAAATTTCAAGTTTGAATCGAAGGGCTTCTTGGAAAGAGATTTTGCTCTGGTAGCGCACAATACGTACCTTGAGGTCGCGGCCGAACTCGGCCTACCAGCGCTGGCGGTTTTTTTCGCGCTGTTGCGCGAAAGTTGGCGAACGTTACGCAAAATCCAACGACGGAGCGAGCCTTCTCTTCAACCTCACTTGAAAAGCGTTTGCTTCAGCCTTGAAGGCAGTCTGGTGGCTTTTCTAGTGGCGGCCCTCTTCATCTCAGGAGAATACCAGCGGTACCTTTGGCTAGTAGTCGCTCTTTCGATGGTGATGGAGCGGTTTCCGGCAAGTTCCGAATCCGGGTGGGCAAAACGTGGTCGCCCCGCCCTCTTCGAAAGCGTAAATGTGTTGTCACGAGCAACTGGTGTTCAGCAATCTTAGAGGGGTGTTGCTCTAACCAGGGAGACATATGGTGATATCTATGCCACCGATTGCGGAGGCGGCGTTTGTGCGTAATTGCTGGTGGCCCGACGCATCTTCCTCCGTGATTAGTTGCAAGACAAGCGAGCAGAGCGCAGTCCATTAGGGACATTGAACAGTGCGAAATTCACGAGTCGTTTCGATTTTCGTCTTAGTCGATGCCTTAGGCTGGGAATATATCCGCACTCGGCCTTTCTTGAACGACATCGCCAAATATCGGGGTGAGCTGACCACCATTCTCGGCTACAGTTCCGGCGCCATTCCCGCTATCCTGACAGGTGCGCTGCCGGCCAGCAACGGGCATTGGAACCTCTTTTACCACGATTCGGTAAGTTCGCCGTTTCGATGGGCTCGCCCCCTCTCACTTTTGCCCTCAGCGCTGCTGAATAACCGAATCTCTCGTAAAATCATTAATTGGGCGGCTCACCACCTGACCGGATATGAGGGATATTTTTACCTCTACGCGGTTCCGGTGGAGCTTCTGCCGTACTTCAGCTACTGCGAGAAGAGGGACATCTTCCGCCCAGGAGGCATCAACCAGGGGAAATCCATCTTTGATACGCTCGAAGAATATAAGATCCCATTCCGTTCGTATACATATCATCGATACAGCAAGGATTACAGGATCATTCAACAGGTGATGCGCGATATTGGCCAGGATGACTGCGCGTTCTATTTTCTCTATCTTAATGAAATAGACATGTTCCTCCATCGGCACTGTCACGAACCTGACAGGGTGGACGAGAAAGTGGCCCTATACGACCGATGGCTTCGCGAATTGTACAGAAGAGCGCAGGCGGTGCGGGACGATGTGCAGATGTACGTATTCTCCGACCACGGGATGGTACCGACCAAAAGCACCCACGATCTTTGGTCGGCGATAAAGCGCTTGGGCTTTCACGTTCCCCAGGAATACTTGCCTTTTTACGATTCTACCATGGCGCGATTCTGGTTTTTCAGTGACCAGGCCCGGGAGGGCATTGTGGCTTACCTGGCCTCCCTGTCCTGCGGCCGTATTCTGAGCGAGGCTGAGTTGAAGGAGTTAGGATTGGATGGACCACATTCACACCGGGGCGATGTTGTGTTCTTGATGAACGCGGGCTGCCTGATCGTCCCCAGCTTTTTGGGCAGGGGGACGCTGGCAGGAATGCACGGTTTTCACCCGTCGGTCCCATATTCGTCCGGCGCACTGCTGGCAACAGTAAAGCCGCCTATGCTTGTTACGACGATTACCGATGTGCACAAGCTCATGGAATCCGCTATCAAGTGAGCGGTGATGAGAAGCACGCCCAGAACGATGGTCGAGCCGAGGCATGGCTACACAGAGCGAATCCTTACCGGGCTCAGTACCCGGGCAGAGGCGGCGGCGGCTGAGATGCGGAAAATTCGAGTCTTGCACATTCTGACCACTGAGGTGCGCGGGGGGATTGAAGAGGGTGTCCTGTCGCTCCTCTGCAACCTCGACCGAAACCAGTTTTCTGTTGCGTTCGCCTGCCCGCCCGTGCTGCTGCAGGCGTATGGGCGAGACTTGGAGGGACTCGACCTTGCGATCCATGCCATGCCGCCTTTAAGTCGGCCCTATAACTTTGTCGCCCTCGCAAGACTGGCTCGCACCCTGCGGGCGGTTAGACCCGACATCGTCCATACCCACTTGTTCGTGACCAGTCTGTGTGTAGCCCCAGTGGCAAAGCTATGCGGTGTACCGGTCGTGGTTGAGACCTGCCGCATCCGAGAGGGGTGGCGGCGGGGAATCTGGAAGGGTTACGGGATCGATCGTTGGGTGAATCGTTGCGTCGATGCGAATATTGCCATCTCGAACTCCTTACGATGCTACCTGTTAGAGGACAAATTGTTCCCGCCGGAGAAAGTGGTGCTGATTCGAAACGGCCGCGAACTTTCACGCGTCGTGGCTCCCTCAGACGGGGATGTCGAGGTGCTCCGGAGGGAATTCCAGGTACCTCGCGATGAGTTGGTGGTCAGCGTCCCCGGCCGCTTGGAGAATCAGAAAGGACACCGGTACCTGTTAGAAGCTTTGCCTGATGTCCTCCGGCGTTTTCCTAAGCTCCGCGTATTAATCGTCGGTGAGGGATCCCTCCGTCATGAACTCGCCGCGGAGGTCGAACGCCGAAAAGTGAAGGACCATGTGGTGCTAACGGGCTACCGAAACGATGTATACAACATTTTGCGTCTTTCCGACCTTGTGGTCCTGCCTTCCCTCTACGAAGGCTTGCCGTTGGTGGCCATCGAAGCCGGTGTCCTCGGCAAGCCTATCGTAGCTACTGCGGTAGATGGGACCCCCGAGGTCGTCCTGCATGGCGAGACAGGCTGGTTGGTGCCGCCTGCCGATAGCGCTGAGCTGGCGAAAGCAATGTGCGCGCTGCTTGCTGACCCAGCATTGCGTGCGCGCATGGGTGAGCGGGCGCGGGATTATGTCATGCGAGAGTACTCGTTCGATCGGCTGGTAGCCGAAACCGAGAAACTGTATTCCAGGCTATACACACTTCTGGCCGCGTGAAGGGATAGACTCGGATCATGTGTGGGATTGTTGGAATGGTTGGCCGGCGAGCCAACCGCGGAGTAGTGGAAGCGATGTGCCCCACCATCGTCCACCGGGGGCCGGACAGCCAAGGCTTCTATGTGCAGCCAGGGGTGGTGCTGGGGATGCGGCGCCTGAGCATCATCGACCTGGCCGGTGGCGACCAGCCCATCCACAACGAGGATCGAACTATTTGGACCGTATATAATGGAGAGATCTACAATTTCCAGCTCCTGCGGAAGGATCTGGAATCGCGCGGGCACTGCTTCTACACCCGCAGCGACACCGAACTGCTCGTCCACAGCTACGAGGAATTCGGCCAGGAGCTGTGCGCGTCCCTGCGCGGCATGTACGCATTTGCCCTGTGGAACGAGTCCACGCGGGAGTTGATTCTCGGCCGGGACCGATTGGGCGAGAAGCCGCTCTATTACGCGCAACTGGGAGACACCCTCCTGTTTGCCTCAGAAATCAAAGCCTTGCTCTCCTGCCATGAGGTCTCCCGCGAGATCGATCCCGTTAGCCTCGATCAGTACTTTACTCTGGGCTATGTCTCTGGTCCGCGGACTATGTTTCGGGGGATTAGTAAACTCCTGCCGGGACATCAGATGACATTCACACAGGGACGTGCGAGCATCCGACGGTACTGGGACCTGCCAACGGCGGCTTCGGAGATGCCTTGCAACGATCGGGAGGAGGACTGGCTCGAGTGGTTGGACGATAGTCTGCAAGAAGCCATCCGCCTGCGCTTGGTAAGTGATGTTCCCGTCGGCGCGTTTCTGAGCGGCGGGCTCGATTCGAGCGTGGTTGTGGCGCTCATGCGCCGACACGCGACCGGCCCGCTCAAGACCTTCTCGGTGGCGTTCGACGAGGACGGTGACTATGATGAGCGGCAACACGCGCGGGAAGTAGCCCGCTACCTGAGCACCGACCACCATGAGGTCATCGTGAAGGGATCGTCGCCAGACCTGCTCACGAAGGTGATCTGGCATCTCGACGAACCCATCGCCGACGAGGCCTCGGTACCCACATGGCTCGTATCAGAGGTGGCTCGCCAGCACGTGAAAGTCGTGTTGACGGGCGAGGGTGCGGACGAGCTGTTTGCTGGCTACGGGCAGTATTTTTACGTCCACCGGTTGAACGAGCTACAGACTCAGTTACCCTTGCCGATTCTCCGCTTGGGACGGCATCTGTTCCCTCTACTTCCCGATGGCGGCCGTGGGGGTATGTGGATGGAGCGAGGCCGCAAAGTGTTGTTGGGCCTCCTCTATCCGCCTGCTCAAAGCTACACCCAGTACGGTCACTTAATGAACAGCCACCAGCGTAACAAACTGTACTCGAGAGAGCTTAAACGCCTGCTGGAAAGTTATCAGGAAACTGGAGACGATCCGCGTCTTGGCTACTTCTCCCACGTTTTTGACCGACCAGCTCTCGATCAGGCGCTGTACGTCGATACCAAAACCTGGTTGCCAGATGAACTACTCATGAAGGTAGATAAAATGACCATGGCCCATTCTCTTGAGGCCCGGGCACCGTACCTCGACCAGAAGCTCGTCGAGGGGGCTTTCCGTATGCCGGCCAGGCTGAAGATACGAAACGGAGTATTCAAGTACATCTTGCGCCGGTTGGCCCAGCCCCTGTTGCCGGAGACCATCTGCCAGCGTCGCAAGCACGCGTTTGCAGTGCCCTACCGCGAGTGGTTCATCGGCCCGCTACGACCCTTTATCTATGACATCCTTGGTCCGGAGAAGGGGCGCGATCATGGCTTCTTGAACCCCGGGACCATTCAAGAGCACCTGCGCGACTACTTCGACCACGGCCTGCAGGGTCCAAAGGAGACCCGTATCTTGTGGGCACTTATGTGCTTCCAACTCTGGTACGACGTTTTTGTGACCCGACGCATAAAGGTTCCTACTGCGCTTTGTCATTTAGAGCAAGTCGGTTGAAAAAGGTGAAACCTCGAGGAGATTCAGGTATACAAGCGACGTTGCTCTTGCCCGGGATGGGGTTTCGAATCTTTGATCCCGGTTTTTCGAGCTCCGACAAACTCGTGTTCGAATCATTGCGAGCTTTCCACCGGCACTGCGGGGAGATGCTCCTATTTGGCCGATCAAAAACGTGCGTCATGCGGCAGCAAGCTATTCAGCGTCAGCGGACTCAAAGTAGAAGGTTTTGAAGGCATCCTTCAAACATGTACGGACTCTTGTAAGCTCATGGAGTGGGACTTGCCATGAGGATCGCGTTTTGTCGACAGAGTGCTACTACCCCAGGTAGGAGAAGGTTGATATCGAGGCGTCAAGACCTTCTGCTCCTTTGGCGGTGTTTACGTCATAGGTTGAGGGCGGTAGTTCTTCAGTCTCAGTACGGCCTGGGCCTATTGCTGGCGGTACTTGTAGCGTATGCCGTTTGTAGTAGCAGGGACGCACATTCGGAGACGAAAGCTGCTAGCGCTAGTACGATTCTGTTGGATAAATTCGGTGGGCTGAAGGTAAAGCCTTCACCCAAGGGTGGCACAGGCTTCTTCCGACTTGA
>PQAM01000002.1 GCA_003104975.1 Candidatus Methylomirabilota bacterium | reverse complement strand
CCAGGAAACCGGGGGAAGGTCAGTGTTCGACAGATCGCCGATGATCTTGCGCACCGGCGTGGGCAGTTCGCGCACCAGCGTGGGGAGGGCCAGGATCTGGTCGCCGTGCGCCAGTTGTGGATTCTGTAGCAGGTCGATCACCTGGATCGTGTATTGACCCTTGAGGTGCTCTTCGCAGATGGTCTTCAGATTGGCAAAGGCGGCGACCGATTTCGGCGTCTGCCCGGCGACGTACAGCCGCAGGGTCCATACCTTGGCGCCGACGGCACGCGGTTGGGCTCGTGGAGTCGCTGATTGGGTTTTCATCCCCGTCTCCTTCGCGTGAGGACTCATCGCCGGCGTCGTGCCGCCCGCGATCGGCCGTCTGTTGTGCTGTCGGCGTGTCGGCTCGCCGCGGAGCCAGTCGGCACGCCGCCGGGACCGACGTAGATCTCGCGCAGGTCAACGCCCCGGTCGGTGAGCAGGAACTCGCGGATCTGGTGGGAGTGGGCCATCCCGCGCGATTTCAGGATGTACATCGCGCGATTGCGCTCGCCGCCCGCCTCGACGTCGCGCAACAGCAGCCAGGTGTCGATCAACGACGAGACGGCAGTGTCGGTATGTTCGAGGGTTGCGCCGCCGGCGGTCAGGCTGGTGCAGAGCGCCGTGATCTGATGCGTTTTGAGGAAATCGATCAGCCGCATCAGCATCGCCTTGACCTCGATCTGGTGGCCGTCGACGACGAAACTGGTAATCGGATCGACGATCACCACGTGGGGCCCAAATGCCGTGATCGCTTTATACATCATCGTCAGGTGCATCTCCAGGCCGTAGTACGTGGAACGGATCGCGTGAAACTGCAAGAGACCTTTTTGCTTCCATGGCCTCAGATCGATCCCGATGGAGCGCATATTGCGCGTCACCTGGTCCGGGGATTCCTCGAAGGCAAAGTACAACACGCGCTCCTTGCGCCGACACGCGGCATCGGCAAAGTGCGCGGCGAGGCTCGTCTTGCCGCTCCCGGCCGTGCCGGAGACCAGCGCTGTGCTGCCGCGATAATAGCCCTTGCCGCCCAGCATCGCGTCCAGGCCCCGGATGCCGGTGGCGATCCGTTCGGTGGAGACCGGGTGCGCCAGGCCGACCGACGTGATCGGCAGCACCGTCATGCCGTGCTCGTCGATCAGAAACGGATACTCGTTGGTGCCGTGCGCAGAGCCGCGATATTTGACGATGCGCAGGCGCCGGGTGGAGGCCTGGTCCGTCACGCGGTGGTCGAGCAGGATGACGCAATCGGAGACGTACTCCTCCAGCCCTTGCCGCGTCAGCGTACCGTTGCCGCGTTCGCTGGTGATGATCGCGGTTACCTCTTTGGCCTTGAGCCATTGAAAGAGTCGGCGCAGCTCCGCGCGTACGATCAGCTCGTTCGGCAGGCCGGAGAAGAGCGATTCGACGGTGTCCAGCACCACGCGCCTGGCGCCGATGACGTCGATGGCATGGCCGAGCCGGATGAACAGGCCTTCCAGGTCGTATTCGCCGGTCTCCTCGATTTCGCTTCGCTCGATCCGCACATGATCGAGCGAGAGTTTTTTACGCGCGATCAGCGCGTGCAGATCGAACCCGAGCGATGCGACGTTCTGGGTCAGCTCCTTGGCGCTCTCTTCAAACGCCATGAAGACGCCCGGCTCGCCAAATTGCACGGCGCCCCGCACCAGGAACTCCATCGCGAGCAGGGTCTTGCCGCAGCCGGCGCCGCCGCAGACGAGGGTGGGTCGGCCCTTCGGCAGGCCGCCGCCGGTGATCTCATCCAGACCTTGGATACCGGTGGGCGACTTGGGCAGGGTTGGCGTGGATTTGGCCATCGAACGTGTCTTCAGTGTGTGTCGATACGTGGCGTTTGCCATCGGTTTAGTATCTCCGTCCCGCCGGTACCCTCTGGGTACGGGAAGGTTCTCCTTTTCTTCCCCTCGCCCCTTGTGGGAGAGGGTCAGGGTGAGGGGGCTGCCTGGGCGACCGCGTCATGGATGGCGGCCACGAGGGCGTCTGGCGATCCGCCCTTATGCAGATAGGCGACGGCGCCGGCCCGCCGCATCGAGGCGGCCATCTGCTCGTTGCCGTGCATCGACAGTCCGATCACGCGTACGTTCGGCAGTTCGCTCACGATCAGACGGGTGGCGTCGATGCCGTTCATCCGAGGCATCGTCACATCCATCAGCACGACGTCCGGTTTCAGTTGCCGGGCCATGTTCAGGGCCATCACGCCATCGATCGCTTCGCCGATCACCTCGATATCCGGATAGTCGTGCAGCAGCGCCACCAGGCCGCTGCGGACGACGGGGTGGTCATCGGCCAGCAGGACGCGGATGGCGTGAAGACCCCCCTCGCTTACCGGGACAGGCTCGGGATGCAGCGTCAAGGGTGGCGTCGGCGGTGCGGCAATTGCGGCTTCCGGCGCCACAAGGTACACGCAGGTCCCTCGACCCGGCGCGCTCTCGACCGTGAACTGCCCGCCGATGGCCTCCAGTCGCTCCCGGATCGAGAAGAGCCCGAACCCTCTTTTTGAGACATCGAGGGTGGCGGTTGCGGCAGGGTCGAAGCCCTTACCCTGATCCTCAACGGTGACCCGGACGGCCCCGTGGATCCCCTCGAGGATCACGCGGGCTTCCGGAACCTCTGCGTGCTTGACGACGTTGAATAGCAGTTCGCGGACGGCATGGAAGAGCAGCACGGCGGTCTCTTCACTGCTCGGGTTGGCGTCGGGCGCAGCCTGCACCTTGACCGCCAGCCCGTGCTGTTCCTGCATCTGCTGTCCAAGCCAGGCGAGCGCCGCCGCCAGCCCCAGGTTGTACAAGACCAGCGGACTGAGCTGGCTGGTCAGCGAGCGCGCCTCCTCCATCGATTCGTCGATCAGCTCCCCGGCCTGCCGGATATGCTGCAGAAGCGCCGTGTCGCTGATCCTGCTTCGAGCGATGTCGAGGCGAAGTTTGGCGGCGGCCAGCCGTTGCTGGAGCGAGTCGTGCATCACCTGTGCGACCCGCCGCCGCTCGCTCTCCTCGGCATGGAGCAGTTCCAAGGTCAGTGCCCCCAGTTGGGCGGCACGCGCGTTGGACTCGGCGGTGCGCGCCGCCACCTGTGCCTCCAGCGTGATCGTCACTTCCCGCAGCCGCGCCTCGCTGTCGCGCAGGGCCGCTTCCGCCATCTCGCGTTCGCGGACCTCGGCGCGAAGCTGCGCATTGGCGACCTCGAGCTCGTCGACGTGCTGGGCCAGTTTGTCCATGAGCAGGCGGAGATGCTCACGGTCGTACGCCTCCGCCGGCAGCGGGTACGGCCTGGTTGTCGCGTCGTGCAGCGCCTTCTCGACCGCGAGGAGGATCTCCTCCGGATCGACCCCTTTGGTCAGATGCCGGACGACGCCGCCAAGCTGTTCCAGCCGCTCGGCTTCCCAGCGTTCATACTTTGCCGTGTAGAAGATGACGGGAATGCGGGCCGTCGCCGGATCGCGCCGAAGCTCGCGAACCAACTCGTACCCGTCCATGGTTGGCATGAGGATGTCGCAGATGACCAGATCGACCGCGTCTCGGCGAAGCAGCGCCAGCGCCTCCGCGCCGTCGGCCGCTTCCAGTGTGCGGTAGTGCTTACGGGGGAGCAGCGTTACCAGCAACCGCCGGTTAATCGGCTTGTCATCGACAATCAGAATCGTAGCCATCAGTGTGTCGTCATTCCCGCGAAAGCGGGAATCCAGAACTCTCGGTATTCCCTGGATTCCGGCTCGCGCCCGCTTTGCGGCCCCCGACCTGATCGGGGGCGGAATGACGTCCCCAAATATACAACCAATTTCAGAAACAGGACACTACGCGGCTTTCGCCAGCGCCTCGAGCTGCTGGACGAAGGTCTCCGGGGCAATCGGCTTACTAATGTAGGCGTCGAATCCGGCGGCGAGGATCCGCTCGCGATCGCCGGGCATCGCCATGGCGGTGACGGCCACTAATGGGACACGGTGCAGTTCCGAGTGATCGCGACGCCACCGGGCCACCTGGAAGCCGTCGGCCTTGGGCATGGCGATGTCGCAGACGATCAGGTCCGGCCTTTCCTGCTCGGCGACCTGCCATCCCTCGCGGCCGTCCCGCGCCTCCAGCGCCGTGTGGCCGAGGGCCCGCACCAGGTAACTCATCAGCTTGAGGCTCGCGCGATCGTCTTCCACGATCAGGATGCGGAGCGCCGTGACCGGCGCCCGTGCCGTGCGGGACCTTGTGCCGGGCGACACCGCACGGCGGCCGTTATCCTGAACGCCCCCTTTGCCCATCCCCTTCTTTTTACCGCGCATGACCGCTGCTCCGTCAAGCCTTCAGGACCAGGGTGAAGGTGCTGCCTTTGCCCTCCTCGCTCTGGAACTCAATGCGGGCGTTTAACAGCTCGGCCAGGCGCTGGCTGAGGTACAGCCCTAGACCGGTCCCTTCGGTAGGCCGGGTGTCGGGGTCGTGGACCTGCTGGAAGGCCTGAAACAGCCGGGCCTGGGCCTCGGCTGCGATGCCGATCCCCGTATCGCGTATGCTGATACGGGCCTGGGTGCCTCCGTCGCATCTTGTGCACTCGGCCCGCAGGATCACCTGGCCCTGCTCCGTGAACTTGATAGCGTTGCTGGTTAGGTTCAACAGGATCTGGCTGAGGGCCCGGCGGTCGGTCTGCAGGACGCAGTCCGGCTTCGCTGCGCTCACCTCGAACTGCAGGCCCTTCGCAAGGGCCAGCGGGCGGAGCGTCGTCGCCACCTCGTCCAGGATGCTGGCGCAATCCACCGGCTCGATGGTGATCTTCGTCTTGCCAGACTCGATCTTGGCGAGGTCCAGCAGGTCGTTGATCAGCGACCGCAGATGCTTGGCTGCGGACTGAATCGTCTGGAGCTGATCGGTCTGATCGCCCGTCAGCGGGCCGGGGAGTCTCATCAACAGCGTTCCGGTAAAGCCGATGATGGCGTTGAGCGGCGTCCGCAGCTCGTGCGACATGCTGGCCAGGAACCGGTCCTTGGCCACGCTCGCGCGCTCCAGCTCGACGTTCTTTTCCTGAAGCGCCACCTCGAACCGTTTGCGCTCGGTCACGTCGCGGGCGGCGGCGAAGACGCCCAGGACGTTGCCGCGCGCGTCCTTGTAGACCGACGCGTTGTACAGGACGTCGGTCAGCCGTCCGTCTTTGGCCCGGATCGTCAGCGGGTAGTCCGACACAAACCCCTCGGCAAAGACGCGGAGGTAGCCCTCGCGCGCCTTCTCCGGCTCGGTGAAGTAGCTGGAGAAGTCGGTCCCGATGAGCGTCTCCCGGCTGCAGCCGGTGACCTTGACCGTGGCCTCGTTGACGTCGGTGATCTTGCCGTCCGGGCTGATGGTGACCAGCGGGTCCAGGCTGGACTCGATCAGGCTGCGGGCATACTGAGAGGCCTGCTTCTGGGCGGTGATGTCGCGCGAGATCTTCGAGGCGCCCACGATCTTGCCCTCAGCGTCCCGCACCGGAGAGACCGTGACGGAGACCTCGATGATCTCGCCCCCCTTGCGGATACGCACGGTTTCGTACGGCTCGATGATCTCGCCCTGGCTGAGCCGCTGCAGGATGCGCTGCTCCTCCTGCCGCATGTGCGCGGGCAGGAGGATCGAGATGTGCCGGCCGATCGCCTCGGATGCGGCGTAGCCGTACATCCGCTCGGCGCCCCGGTTCCAGCTCGTGATGACGCCCTCGAGCGTCTTGCCGATGATGGCATCGGCCGAGGAGTCGACGATGGCGGCCAGCCGTGAGCGCTCCTCGCCGGCCTTCTTCTGTTGCGTGATGTCGCGGGCGGCGGCGAAGACGCCCAGGACGTTGCCTTTGTCGTCCTTATAGACCGTCGCGTTGTACAGAACGTCGGTGAGCGTCCCGGTGGTGCTCCGGATCGTGAGGGCGTAGTCGGTGACGATCCCCTTCTCGAAGACCTGCTTGTACCCCTCGCGCGCCTTGCCCGGCTCGGTGAAGTAACTCGAGAAGTCGGTCCCGATCAGCTTCTCGCGGGGCACGCCGGTGACCGCCATCGTGGCCTCGTTGACGTCGGTGATCTTGCCGTCCGGGCTGATGGTGACCAGCGGGTCCAAGCTCGACTCGATCAGCGACCGGGCGTATTGCGACGCCTGCTTGGTCTGGGTGATGTCGCGGGCGGCGGCGAACACGCCCTGGAGCTTGCCGTCCCGGTCGGCGAAGGTGGTAGCGTTGTACGAGACGACGGTCTCCTTGCCGTGCTTGGCGCGGGCGGTCAGTTCGTAGTTGGTGACCTTCCCCTCCCGGAGCACCAGGCGGATGCCCTCTTCCGCCCGATCCGGGTCGGTGAAGTAGGTCTTGAAGGGGGTGCCGATCAGCTCGTCGCGGCTGCAGCCGGTGAGGGACTCCATCTGCTGGTTGACGTCGGTGATGATCCCCAGGGGATCGGTGGTCATCAGCGCGTCGATGTTGGATTCGATGAGGGAGCGGGTGTAGAACTGCTGGTCGCGCAACTGCTGTTCGAGCGTTTTCTGCTCGGTGATGTCGCGGGCGGCCGCCAGGATGCCCAGCGGCGCGCCGGCCGCGTCGGTGAAGACGCCGGCGTTGAAACTGACCGCGATCCGTCGCCCGTGGCGGGTGATCAGCACCAGCTCGTAGCCGATGACGCGGCCCTCGCGCAGCGTTTGCTGTACGCCGGACCTGGCCAGCTCCGGCTGGGTGAAGTAGGTGCCGAAGGTCGAGTTGATCAGGTGCTTGCGGGTATACCCGGTCAGCCGCGTGGCCTCGGCGTTCACGTCGGTGATGATGCCGTCGGGGGCGATGGCGAACAGGGCGTCGGCCGAGGCCTCAATCAGCGAGCGGTTGTAGGCCTGCTGTTCGGCGAGCTGGGTCTGCAGCCTCGCCTGCTCAGAGATGTCGCGGGCGCTGGCGAAGATACCTTGCACGCGCCCGTCTCCGCCCCTGAAGATCGAGGCGTTGAAGGAGACGGTCGCCTTGCGACCGCCCTTGGTCACGAGCACCAGGGCGTAGTTGGTAACCACCCCTTCGGCGAAGGTCCGCTTGACGCCGGCATCCGCCTTCTCCGGCTCGATGAAGTAGCGCTTGAAGGGGGTGCCGATCAGATCGGCCCGGGTGTAGCCGGTCATGCGGCACATCTGCTCGTTCACGTCGGTAATGAACCCCTCGGGGTCCACCGTGATCAGGCCGTCCACCGAGGACTCGATGAGGCCGCGCAGGTAGGTCTGTTGCTCGCGGAGCTGCTCCTCCAGCCGGACGCGGTCCGTAATGTCGCGGGCCGAGGCGAAGATACCGCGCACGGCGCCGGTGGGCTCCTTGAACACCGAGGCGTTGAATGAGACCTGCAAGAGCCGCCGGGTGCGGGCGACGAGCGTCAGCGCGTACTCGGTGACGAAGCCGGCCTCAAACGTCCGCTGGACCCCCTCCCGCGCCCGGTCCGGCTCGGTGAAGTAGTCGGCAAAGGGGGTGCCGACCAGCTCGCCGCGGGTGTAGCCGGTCATCTGGCAGATCCGATCGTTGACGTCGGTGATGGTGCCGTGCGGATCGACGGTCACCAGCCCGTCCACCGACGATTCGATGAGGCCGCGCAGGTAGGTCTGCTGCTCGCGCAACTGCCGGTCAAGCTTCTTCGCCTCGGTGATGTCGCGGGCGGCGGCGAACACGCCCTGGAGCTTGCCGTCCCGGTCGGCGAAGGTGGTAGCGTTGTACGAGACGACGGTCTCCTTGCCGTGCTTGGCGCGGGCGGTCAGCTCGTAGTTGGTGACCTTCCCCTCCCGGAGCACCAGGCGGATGCCCTCTTCCGCCCGATCCGGGTCGGTGAAGTAGGTCTTGAAGGGGGTGCTGATCAGCTCGTCGCGGCTGCAGCCGGTGAGGGACTCCATCTGCTGGTTGACGTCGGTGATGATCCCCAGGGGGTCGGTGGTCATCAGCGCGTCGATGTTGGATTCGATGAGGGAGCGCGTATAGGTCTGCGACGCCTGGAGCTGAGCCTCCAGCCGTTTCTGGGCGGTGATGTCGCGGGCCGAGGCGAAGATGCCGCGGACTGTGCCTGACGTGTCCTTGAACACCGCGGCGTTGAACGAGACCGGCACCTGCGCCCCGTCTGCCGCCTGCAGCGTCAGGACATAGTTGGTGACGGCCCCTTCGTTGAAGGTCAACCGGACGCCCTCGGCGGCCCGCTCGCGCTCGACGAAATAGCCGGGGAACGACGAGCCGACGAGCTGGTTGTGCGGCCGGCCGGCCATCCGGCACATCGTTTCGTTGACGTCCATGATGATCATCGAGTCATCGACGGTGACCAGGCCGTCCACCGAGGCCTCGATCAGGCCGCGGTTGTAGGTTCGCTCGTCGCCCAACTGGCCCTGCAGCTTTGCCTGATCGGTGATGTCGCGGGCCGAGGCGAAGATGCCGCGCACGGCGCCGGTCTGGTCCTTGAAGATGGCGGCGTTGAATGAGACCAGGCTTTCGCGGCCGTCCTTGGTCTTGAGCAGCAACTCGTAGTTGGTGACCGCCCCCTTGTCCAGCGTGAGGCGAACGCCTTCGGCCGCCCGCTTCGGATCGGTAAAGTACTGCGAGAACGGCGACCCGATCAGTTCGTCTCGCGTGTAGTCCGACATGCGACACATCGTCTCGTTGACGTCGGTAATGGTCAGCATCGGATCGACGGTGATCAGGCCGTCGAGGGAGGCCTCGATGAGACCCCGGTTGTAGGCCCGCTCTTCGGCAAGCTGCGTCTGCAGCGCCGACTGCTCGGTGATGTCGCGGGCCGAGGCGAAGATGCCGCGGGTGCTGCCCGACGGGTCCTTGAACACCGAGGCGTTAAACGAGACCCGCAGCTTCTTCGCCTGCCGCGTGAGTAAGACCAGCACGTAGTTGGTGACGACCCCCTTGTCGAACGTCTCGTTGACGCCGGCGGTAGCCCGCTCCGGGTCGGCGAAATAGTCGGCGAACGGCGTGCCGATCAGCTCCTCGCGGGTATAGCCGGTCATCCGGCACATCTGCTCGTTGACGTCGGTGATCGTCCCGGTGGGATCGACCGTGATGAGGCCGTCGACCGAGGCCTCGATAAGACCCCGGTTATACGACTGCGATTCCCGCAGTTGCTGCTCCAGCTTTTTCTGCTCGGTGATGTCGCGGGCCGCGGCGAAGACGCCCTGCAGCCGCCCGTGCGCGTCGCGGAAGGTGGAGGCGTTGTACGAGACGACGGTGCGCCGGCCGTCCTTGGCCCGTGCCGTCAGCTCGTAGTTGGCCACCCGCCCTTCGCGGAGCACCAGATGGATCCCTTTTTCGGCCTGCTCCGCGTCGGTGAAGAACCGCTTGAACGGTGTGCCGATCAGCTCATCCCGGCTGCAGCCGGTGAGCGCCTCCATCTGCCGGTTGACGTCGGTGATCAGCCCCAGCGGATCGGTCGTCATCAGGGCGTCCATGTTCGATTCAATGAGCGATCGGGTGTAGAACTGGGTCGACTTCAGCTCCTCGGTCAGGCGGATTTCGTCGGAGATGTCTTTGGAGATCAGCAGGAAGCCGATGGGTGCGCCCTCGCCGTCGTGGCGCGGCGTGATGACCACGCGGGCGGTGAACTGCTCACCGTTCTTGCGGACCCGCTTGATCGTCCCCTCCCACTTGCCGTCGCGCAGCGCGCTGTCCAGGATTTCGCGGGGTTTGCCCGTAGCGACGTCCTCCGGCGTGTGCAGGATGGAGGAGTTGGCCCGGCCGACGACCTCCTCCGGTTCGAAGCCGTACAGCCGCCTCGCGCCCTCGTTCCAGAGCAGGATGGTGCCGTCCAGGTCCTTGCCGATGATGGAGTACTCGGTGGACGACTCCAGGATGTTGGTGATAAAGTCCACCGCCTCCTGCGCGTTGCCGACGATAGCCCGGTCGAACAGCTTGGCCTCGCTGACCTGCTGGCTGAAGCGGAGCTCGCCCGAGATGTCTTTGGAGATCAGCAGGAAGCCGATGGTTTGGCCCTGGGCGTCGTGGCGGGGCGTGATGACGACGCGGGCGCTGAACTGCTCACCGTTCTTGCGGACCCGCTTAATCGTCCCCTCCCACTTGCCCATGTATAGCGCGCTCTCCATGGCCTTGCGGGGTATGCCCGCGGCCACGTCCTCGGGCGTGTGCAGGATGGAGGAGTTGGCCCGGCCGACGACCTCCTCCGGGTCGTAGCCGTACAGCCGCCGCGCGCCCTCGTTCCAGAGCAGGATGGTGCCGTCCAGGTCCTTGCCGATGATGGAGTACTCGGTGGACGATTCCAGGATGTTGGTGATGAAATCGAGGGTTTCTTGGGTGTTGCCGAGGATAGAACTATCGAAGAGCTTTGCGGTCTCCGCCTTCATCTATACATCCCCTCCGCCGGCGCGCGAATCGTTTGCCGATGCTCCATAATAATCGGGGCTATAGAATTGTCAACCAAACAATTCTTCTCAGTCAAGTGGTATGTTAGGCGTGGCTCCAAATCTTAACGGTCTCGCCGGCGCTCTGACGAGCTTAAAAACCAGATTATCCTAGCATCGCACTGGGGCTACGGCTGTCAGCAAAAGGATGATTTGCCTGTCAGTGTTTGTCCTACATGTGGGTGCGAGTGGCAAGCGTCCCCAAGAATAGACATCGGGATACGTCATTGCGAGCGTCGCGAAGCAATCCACCCGTTCTTTGCCACTATTTCTCCAAGCTCACGAGGACAGGACAGTGAGATTGCCGCGCACCCTTTGGGTGCTCTCAATGACGGACAAACGAATGGGTTGCATGATCGATCTCCGTTCTCGGGCTTCATTTGCCCTTGACAGGATGGGTAAAAGCTTTCTATGGTGATGCCTTGTTCTCTCTCGGAACCGTCGATGTGGACCGGATGGGAACCGACTGAAGGAGGAGGGCATGCGGATTTTAAATTATGAGCTGTTGGAAAAAATCTCCGAGGCTCCTCAGTCTGCCGTCTTTAAGGCCTGCCACAAGAAAAATCCCGACCGGCTGCTGGTGCTCAAGATCCTCAAGGCCATCAGCCTGTCCGATTACAAACAGGCCCAAGTCACCCAGAAGATCGCCCACCTCAAGGTCCTGGACGATCCGTTGGTAATTACGCCTATCGGCTTCGGTGTCACGGAAGGGATCTGCTTCATCACCCAGAGCTATTTTGACGGGGTGACCCTCAGCCGGCTGATGGAGGCGAAGTCCCCGATTTCTCTGATGGATTTTTTTACGCTGGCAAGCAAGCTCACCCGGGTACTGGAGATCGTCCACGAAGCCGGGATCATCCATGGCGGCGTCAAGCCCAACAATATCCTCGTCAACTTCAGCACGCTGGACGTGCGGCTGATGGACTTCATCAGTGCCGTGGATGTGCGGGATGTCAGCCACTTCATCTATGATCGTTCCTTCATCAGGGGTACGCTCGCCTATACCTCCCCGGAGCAGACCGGACGGATCAACCACCGGGTGGGCTTCTCTTCAGATCTGTATGCGCTCGGGATCATCTTCTATGAACTGTTGACCGGTCAGCTTCCGTTTGTTTCCGATGATCCTCTTGAACTGATCCACTCCCATCTGGCCGAAGAAGCGCTCAAAATCCACGAAGGCCATCCGCACATCCCACTTGTCTTGAGTAAGATCGTGGCCAAACTGATGCACAAGCAACCGGAAAAACGTTACCAAAGCGCCACCGGGCTGCTGGCCGATCTGGTGCGCTGCCGGGATGAATTTTCCGCCATCGGCACTATCCGCGACTTCCCGCTCGAAAAAACGGTATGCACCCAGCGGGTCACATTCATCTCGAAGATGGTAGGCCGCGACCGAGAGGCCGAGCTGATCCTGCGGGAGTATGAGCGAGTGGCCCGGGGGGGATTCCGGTCGCTCTTTATCTCGGGCCTGTCCGGCATCGGCAAGACTCGCCTGATTCAGGAGCTGCAGCGGCCGATCGTGGAGCACCGAGGGTATTTCACCTCGGGAAAGTTCGATGTCTACCAGAAAAATATCCCGTACAGCTCGCTGATCCAGGCGCTCAAGAATCTGGTGCGGACCTTCCTGACCGAAAGCGACGAGCGGGCTGGGCTCTGGGAGACCAAGATAATGCAAGCCGTCGACAGGAACGGCAAGGTCCTGACCGACGTGATCCCGGAACTGGAGCGCTTGATCGGACCGCAACCGGGGGTCAAACCGCTGCCGCCTGTGGAATCCCTCAACCGGTTCCATGATGTCTTCGACCGGTTCTTGACCTGTCTGGCCAGCGAGGAAAACCCGTTGACCCTCTTCATCGACGACCTGCAGTGGTGCGATGTCGCCTCTTTCGACTTTCTGACCAACATCCTGGCCAACCACAAAGACCATCCGTATCTGTTCCTGCTGGGCGCCTATCGCCATAACGAAGTCGATCCGAGTCATCCCCTGTCCAAGTTGATCGGGGCCGCCAGCGAGGGAGGGTGGCCGCTGAAGGAGATCAGGCTCGAGCCGCTGAAGCCGCAGCACTGCCACGAGATGGTCTCCTACATCCTCGACTTCCCCCGCTCGCAGACCAAGGCGCTCGCGGACTTTATCACCACGCTCAGCGAAGGTAACCCCCTGTTTGTGAGCGAAAGCCTGTCATACCTGCATAACGAGAATCTCCTCTTCCTCGACTCCGACGGGCAGTGGCGATGGGACCTCAATAAGATCAGGCAGTCCCGCATGCCCACCACCGTAGTCGCCCTGTTCAGCGCCAAGATCCAGAAGCTGCCGCCGGACCTGATCGAGCTGCTGAAATACTGCGCCTGCATGGGCAACACCTTTTCCTCCACCGAGATCTCCGCGATCAGGGGGACGACGCTGGTGGAGACCTTCGAGTGCTTGAAGCCGGCCCTCAGGCAGGGACTGCTGACCGAGAGCAAGAACAACCTGCAGTTCATCCACGATCGGGTTCAAGAGGCGGTGCTCGCCGCCGTCCCGGCCGAGGTGCGCCGGTCGATCCACCGACAGGTTGGGTACTATCTTCTCGCCACGGTCCCAGAGGGTGCGGAGCTCGAAGCTCTCGAAAACCTCTTTACCATCGTCTCCCATCTCAATCTGGGACGGGAAGAAAATCCGGGCGCCGAGGCGGCTTATTTCCTGTCGGATGTCAACTACCATGCCGGCAACAAGGCGCTCAGTTCGCTGGCCACCAAAGCGGCCAATGAGTACTTCAATCTCGGCAAAGAGCTCTTGCCGGACGACTGCTGGGAGGCGGACCACTATGAGCGCACGTTCCGGATCTACCAGAAGGCGGCCAAGACCGAGCTGATGTGTGGCAACTACGAAAACTCCGAGCGACTGCTTGCCCGCCTCCTTGACCATGCCCAGGCCGATCTGGACAAGGCGGAGTGTCTGGCCGAGCAGACCACCTCGCTCTCATCCGTAGGCAATTTCATCAAGGCGATCGAGACGGCCAACCGGGGCCTGGCCTATTTCGGCAAGGCGATTCCCGATCACGCTGAGGAAGCCGACCGGCGAAGAAGGGCATTGATGACCGAGATCGCCTCACAGGGGATCGATATCTGGAACACCATCCTGAATATGCCCTTTACCACCGACCGGAAGCGCAAGATCGAGCTGGCCTTCTACAGCGAGTTGATCCCCGATCTGTACATGTCCGGCCTGGTGCCGCAACTATACCTTTCGGCCGCCCAGTCGACCCAGCATTGTCTGTCGGGGGGGATGGACGAATCGACCATCTATTCGTTCAGCATTATGGGGCTGCAGCTTGGCGAACAGGAGGAGTTCGAGCAGGCCTTCAAATATGAAGACCTGGCCCGCGACCTCTCGGCACAATACCCCAACACCTTCGGCGCCACGCGGGGGATGAACGGGATCGTCTGGTGCAATATGCACTCGCGAAGCCACCCGCGACAGATCGTGGACTACTGCCTCAAGTCGATCCAGTGCGGGAAAAACTGTGGCGATCTGTATAACGCCGGTCTGTCCTACGGCCCCCTGATGTGGAACCTCCAGGTCCAGGGGGCCGATCTCTCCATTATCGAGGATGCCGCCAAAGAGTGCCTGCAATTCTCCCATCGGTACCACCTCTCCTTCTCCGTTGGGCTGGCCGAGGCGATGCAGGCGGGGTGGATCGAGCCGATGAAGCGGAATGGGTCGCAGATCCCCATTGATGAGAAGCTGCGGCACTGGGAGCGGGAAAATCACGTCGCGTGCGCCGGAAGTTATTATGTTCACATGGGGCTGGCTCATTACTACCTGGGTGACTATGCCGAGGCCGACCGGTATCTGATCGGGGTCCGTCGCTATCTGTCCGGTCTGACGGACAACGTCCTGAAGCGACAATGGCACGTCTTCCTGGTGTTGAATGCGTTGAAACGGTATGAAAAGGGGCTGGGCCTGACCAATCGGGAGGCGCTGCTGGCGGAGATCCGGCCCATCATTAACAAGGTTGAGACGTGGGCGGCCTTGGGTCCGCTGTTGAAGCCGTATCTCGCCCTTCTGTATGCGGAGTTGGAACGGGTCACCGGCGAATTCAGGGAGGCCCGAAGCCGATACCTGGAGGCGATCGAGGTCGCCCATGAACAGCACTATACATTTCTGGAAGGGCATCTCAACGAATGTTTGGGCGAGCTGCTGCTGCAGCAGGGCAAAGGGACCGAGCGGGTCTACTTTATCGAGGCGGTACGCCTATATCGGAAATGCCGGACGGAGCGTAAGGAGACCCAGCTTATCGAAAAATATCCGGAGTATTGTGAGGAAGAGCAATCTTTGTATCCCCACGCGCAAACTGAAGCCGCAGCATCCGCGACGCTACGCGAGCTCGAGATCGACTACATCCTGAAGTCGTCGCTCGCCATTGCGGCCGAAACCGAGCAGGATGCTCTGCTCAGAAGGATCATGAACGCGCTGATCGAAATCTCCGGGGCCCAGCACGGCTATCTGTTGATGGACGAGGAAGGCAAACTGCTGGTCCGCGGAGAGGGCCACGTCAGCCACGGTGGAGCGATCGGCGCACTGAACCAGGAGCTTGGGGAGACCACCGCCATCTGTAAAGCGATCGTCCGCTATGTCTACCGGACCGGGGAGAAGATCAGCCTGCAGAACGCCGCGCAAGACAGCGGGTTCCGGGACGATCCTGAGGCGCAGCGCTTGCAATTGCGCTCTGTCCTGTGTCTGCCGGTGGTCAGGCAATCGAAGATAGTAGGTGCGGTGTACCTGGAAAACCGTCTGGCGGATGCGATGTTTACCCCTGAAAAGACCCAGGCGATAGAACTGGTGACCTCGCAGGCGGTGATTTCGCTGGAGAACGCGCGACTTCAGGCAAGGCTCGTGGCGCTGGGTGCGTAGCCGTCCGAGCCTCCTATTTTTTTCTTGACACTTCTGGCTCTAGCGACTATTGTCTAGCGGTTGTGGGGTGGTACACTAAGAGGAGTCGTGTGCGTTATGTCAAAGACCATACATTGCAATGAGAACGAGATCGATAAGCGTTGGCATCTGATCGATGCGTCGGGACAGGTGCTGGGACGGCTCGCCACAGAGGTGGCGGTACTTTTGCGAGGCAAACACAAGCCGATCTTCAGCCCCCACCTGGACACCGGAGACTTTGTGGTTATTGTGAATGCCGAGCGGGTGGTATTGACGGGCAAGAAGATAAAGGATAAGCAGTATCACCGCCATTCCGGCTATCCGGGTGGGCTAAAGACCACAACGGCTGAACAGATGTTGAAGAGCCACCCCACGCGAGTGTTGGAGGCGGCTATTCGCGGAATGTTGCCGAGAACGAAGCTGGGTGATGCGCTGTTCCGTAAGCTCAAGGTCTACGCCGGGCCCACGCACCCGCACGCGTCGCAGCAGCCGACACCGTTTGTCAAGCAGCCTGCCCTGAGCGGGGTCGAAGGGACAGTGAAGGAGGGATAAATCTCAGCTATGCCAGCAGAGGGTGCGTTGTACGGGACGGGCCGACGAAAGTCGTCGGTAGCAAGGGTATGGTTGGCGCCGGGTGACGGGAAGATGACAGTGAACCGGCGGTCTCTGCAGGACTATTTCAACCGACCGACCCATCAGATCATAGCGGTTCAGCCTCTGAAGGCGGCCGGGATAGAGGGGAAGTTCGATCTGCGCGCCAACGTGGCCGGTGGAGGATTGACCGGTCAGGCCGGCGCCGTTCGACTGGGCATCGCCCGAGCCCTCCTGGTTGTCGATGCCTCCTTGCGGCCGGCGCTTCGCAAGGCGGGATTCCTGACGCGGGATCCCCGCGTGAAAGAGCGGAAAAAGTACGGTCAAAAGGGAGCACGCGCACGCTTCCAATTCTCAAAGCGCTAATTCTATCTGAAGCGATCGGCGGTCAGCTTTCAGCAGGCAGCTCTTGCTGATGGCTGGCCGTTTCTGTTTTGAGGGATCGGTGTAGGGGCAAGGCTTGCCCTGCCCAACAGGGGCGCAGCAAGCAGCGCCCCTACGTCGCTGAAAAACCTGACGGCGATTGTTATGAACAAAAAGATGAACGATACAGGACACAAGATCCGGGTGGCGGTTGTCGGAGCGAGCGGATATACGGGCGTAGAGCTTCTCCGGCTTCTCATCAACCATCCCGCCGTGGAGATTACCGCCCTGACCTCAGAGAGTTATGCGGACACGCCGATCGATACGATATTCCCGAGCCTCTATGGCATGGTCACGTTGACCTGCAATAAATTGGACGCACGGGAGGTGGCGCGGCATACCGACCTGATCTTTCTGGCGGTTCCTCACAAGACGGCCATGGCTGCAGCCGTCGAGTTGCGTCCTTTCGGCAAAAAGATTGTCGATCTGAGCGCCGATTTCCGTCTCCGCGATGCGGCCCTCTATCGCCAGTGGTATGGCACGGAGCACGTCGCGCCGGAACTGCTGAAAGAGGCGGTCTATGCCCTTCCGGAACTTTATCGTCAGCAGCTTGCCACGACGCGATTGGCGGCGGCGCCGGGCTGTTATCCTACTGCGGTCCTGCTGGGACTGCTCCCCCTGGTCACACGGGAGATCATTGATCCGGACTCCCTGGTGATCGACGCCATCTCCGGCGCCTCCGGCGCCGGGCGGAAGCCGGACCTGCCGCTCCATTTCAGCGAGTTGGACGGGAATTGCAAAGCATATGGGATCGCGTGCCATCGACATACGCCGGAGATTGAGCAGGAGCTGGGTCGCTGCATCGGCCGGGAGGTCTCGGTGACGTTTACCCCGCACCTGGTCGGAACCGTCCGAGGGATCCTGGCGACGATGACCGCCACGCTCGTGACCTCCAAGGATGCAGACCAGCTCCGCGCACTCTACCGGGACTGGTATCGCAACGAGCCGTTCGTGCGGATCCTGCCCGAGGGTCGGCTGCCCGAAACGAAACAGGTGCGCGGTTCCAACTTCTGCGACATCGGCCTCGCCGTCGATGGCAGGACACGGCGGGTGATCGTCGTGACGGCGATCGACAATCTGGTAAAGGGCGCCTCGGGACAGGCGATCCAGGCCATGAATGTGATGATGGGGTTCGACGAGCGGACGGGGCTGCAACTCGCTCCGCTCTATCCTTAACCTCTGACGAGCGATCCGCTTTCAGCGCGATGCTGGTACGGACATCTGACCGCTGCACTTGAGTGAAACAGTCAACGATACGGGATATCTCGGGTGGGATTACGGCGGCCAAGGGGATCAGGGCTGCCGGCATCTTCTGCGGGATCAAAAAGAGCGCGCTTGACCTTGCGCTGATTGTGTCGGATCGACCGGCTACTGTCGCCGGGGTCACGACACGCAATCGGTCCAAGGCCGCGCCGGTGCTGCTGTGTGAGCGTCAACTGAAGGGTAGCCGCTTGACCGCCATTGTGGCGAACAGCGGCAACGCCAACGCCTGCACCGGACCCCAAGGTGAACGCGACGCACTGCGGATGCGGGATCGGCTCGCCCGACTCCTCGACTGTCCTGCAGGCGAGGTATTCGTCGCCTCTACCGGGGTGATCGGCAAACGCCTGCCGATGGCCAAGATTCTATCCGGCATTCGGAATGGCATCGACCGCTTGTCGGTGGACGGCGGCGAGACGGCCGCCCGGGCGATCATGACGACCGATACCCGTCCCAAGGAGGCGGCGGTCAGGGTGGAGCTGGACGGCCAACCCGTCGTTATCGGCGGCATAGCCAAGGGATCCGGGATGATCGCGCCGGATCTTGCGACGATGCTGTGCTTCGTTGGGACCGACGCCAGGATCTCCGCCCCGCTGTTGCGCCGGGTGCTGAGGCGGACGGTCGACCGTTCGTTTAATGCCATTACGGTAGACGGCTGTATGAGCACGAACGACACCGTCTTACTGTTTGCCAATGGGGTGAGTGATGCGCCGCCCCTGAAGGCCGGCACCCCCCAGTTGGTCCTGTTTGAAGAGGCGATGCTTCAGGTCCTCTCTCGCCTGGCCAGGATGATCGTACAGGATGGCGAGGGGGCGACCAAACTGATTCGGATAGCGGTCATCGGCGCGCAGACGGTCGATGATGCCAAGGCGGCGGCCAAGGCGGTCGCCAACTCCCCGCTTGTGAAGACGGCCTTCTTCGGGGAGGATTGTAACTGGGGGCGGATCGTGTCGGCCATCGGCGCGTCCGGGATCCGATTTGATCCCGATCGTGTGGAGATCAGTGTGGACCGGATTCCAGTGGTCCGTCATGGGCTTGGTCTGGGGGCGGCGGCAGAGCGACGGGCGGCCGTACGGATGCGCCGACCGGAATTCGGCGTAACCATTAACCTGCACGGCGGGGCCGCAGAAGCCGTGGTCCTGACCACCGATCTGACCGAGGCGTATGTCAGGATCAATGCCGGCTATCGGAGCTGACCCCCCTCACCCCCGCCCTCTCCCCCAAAGGGGGCGAGGGGAACATAACAAGAAACTGCCCTCTGGCTTGAAGAGTGAGGGGAACCAAAAAAGACCTCCTCTCCCACAAGTGGGGGAGAGGATTGAGGTGAGGAGGGTTTCGATATACGTCCGGTTTTCGCTTGTTTCGATCTATTCGCACGTGGTATAAATGCAACCGTTGACGAATAAAGAACGCGTATCAATTTCACACGCCCGCTGATTTCTGCACGGGTGCCCCAACCGATCATGGTGGGGCCGTGCAGAAAGGTGACGAGGGCGGAGGACACAACCCAGGTGGCCGTACAACACGGTCAGCCGAACGGAGGAACGATGTGGCAACGGTAACAATCAAGGAGCTACTGGAGGCCGGGGTTCACTTTGGTCATCAGACCAAGCGGTGGAACCCGAAGATGAAGAAATATCTCTTTGGGGAGCAGAACGGGATCTACATCATCGACCTGCAAAAAACCCTGAAGAAATTTCACGAGGCGGTCGGGTTTGTGCAGGATGTGGCCGCCGAAGGTCTGCCGGTCGTGTTTGTCGGCACAAAGAAGCAGGCTGCCGACGTGATGGAGCAGGAGGCCAATCGCTGTGAGCAGTTCTTTGTGAACCATCGCTGGTTGGGCGGGACCCTCACCAACTTTCAGACGATCAGGAAGAGCGTGAGCCGGCTGCGCCACATTGACGAGATGGAGGCCAAGGGCGACTGGGAGCGTTTGACGAAGAAGGAGGTCGCCAAGCTGCAGCGTGAGCGGGAGAAGCTTGAGTACGCCCTGGGCGGGATCAAGGGGATGGAACGCCTGCCCGGCGCAATCTTTGTCATTGACACCAAGAAGGAGCGGATTGCCGTATCTGAGGCTCGGCGTCTTGGAATCCCGATTGTCGCCGTTGTGGACACCAACTGCGACCCTGACGAGGTCGATTACCCGATTCCTGGAAATGACGACGCGATTCGGGCCATTCGACTGATGGCCTCGCGGATGGCCGATGTCATCCAGGAGGGCCGAGCAATACGGCTGAAGACGGCCGAGGATGCCGCCACCCAGGAGGTGGCTGCAGCACAGGTCGAGTCGGCCCCCGCAACAGCAGAGGTAGAACCAGCAGCAGCAGAAGAGGTGAGCGCTTCTGAAGAGGCACTGGAGGCCCTTCAGGAGATCTGAGACGCGACGACTTCATGAAATAAGGAACGAGGATAGAGGATAAGGATGTCAGCGACAATTCCGGCGACATTGGTAAGAGAGTTACGGGAAAAGACAGGTGTCGGCTTTATGGAGTGTAAGACCGCGTTAGCCGAAGCGGCAGGAGACCTGGAGAAGGCGACGACCCTCCTTCGCGAAAAGGGGCTGGCGTCGGCGTCGAAGAAGATGGGGCGAACGGCCTCCGACGGCCTGGTGATCTCGTACATTCATGGCGGTGGGAAGATCGGCGTCCTGTTGGAGCTGAATTGTGAAACCGATTTTGTCGCCCGGACCGAGGAGTTCGGGACACTTGCCAGAGACCTGGCGATGCAGGTGGCGGCGGCGAACCCGCAGTATGTGCGGCGGGAAGAGGTGTCTGGCGATCTGCTTGAAAAGGAGCGGGCGATCCTCCTGGCCCAGGTGAAGGGATCCGGCAAGCCCGAAAAGGTGATCGAGCAGATCGTCCAGGGTCGGCTGGCCAAGTTCTTCGGCGAGGTCTGCCTCCTGGAGCAGCCCTTTATCAAGACGCCCGAGGTAAAGGTTGAGGACCGGATCAAGGAAGTGATCGCCAAGGTCGGCGAGAACGTGGTCGTTCGACGCTTTTGCAGATACCAACTGGGCGAGAAGGTGGAGTGCGGCGCATAAGTTATAAGTCTAGCATCAGGTGGTTACGTTAATTCCGAAGCCGTCATTCCCGCGAAAGCGGGAATCCAGGACAGAACGACTGGATTCCGGGTCAAGCCCGGAATGACGTCCAAGTAGATATACTTCTGGGACAGACACCAGCCATGGCGACGCTGAAGTACAAGCGGATCATGTTGAAGATCAGCGGAGAGGCGCTGGCCGGCGACGAGCGGTTCGGCATCAGCCCCACGGTGTTGGGGTTTCTGGCCGATGAGATTCGGGCGGTTCACGACCTTGGGGTGCAGGTGGCGGTCGTCGTCGGCGGGGGTAACATTTTTCGAGGGGTGGCCGCCAGCGCCGAAGGGATGGATCGTTCCTCCGGTGACTACATCGGGATGCTGGCCACTGTGATCAACGGTCTCGCCTTGCAGGATGTGCTGGAGCGCAAGGGGGTTGCGACCAGGGTGCAGACCGCCATTGAGATGCGGCAGTTGGCGGAGCCGTTTATCCGCAGACGGGCCGTCCGGCATCTGGAAAAGGGTCGGATCGTGATTTTTGTCGGCGGGACCGGCAATCCGTATTTCAGCACCGATACGGCGGCGGCGTTGCGCGCGATGGAGGTGGGGGCCGAGGTGGTCTTCAAGGCGACACGGGTCGACGGCGTCTATACGGCGGATCCCCTGCTGGACCCCAGCGCCAAGAAGTTCGATGAGCTTTCCTATATCGAGGTGCTGAACCGCCGGCTGCAGGTGATGGACTCGACGGCGATCTCATTGTGTATGGACAATCTCTTTCCAATCGTGGTCTTCAACCTTCGTCAGCCGGGGATCCTCAGGCAGTTGGTCTTCGGCGAAAAGGTCGGGACGATTGTTCGCGGGGGTCAGACGTGCTGAAGGAGATCCAGGCCAAGGCCGAAAAGGAGATGCGAAAGGCGATCGAGGCGACGCTGAAGGGCTTTAACGGCGTTCGAACCGGACGGGCCTCGCTCACGCTGCTGGACGGGCTGATGGTCGAGGCCTACGGATCGGCCGTTCCGGTCAATCAGGTAGCGACCATGGCGGTGCCTGAGACCAGGCTGATCACGGTGCAGCCGTGGGATCCTTCACTGTTGCCGGCTATCGAGCGGGCGATACGGAAGTCGGACCTCGGGATTACCCCGACCAACGATGGCAAGATTGTCAGGATTGCGATTCCGCCGTTGACCGAGGAGCGTCGCAAAGAGCTGGTGAAGGTGGTCCGAAAGATGGCCGAGGAGGGTCGGGTTGCGGTTCGCAACGCTCGTCGTGAGGCCAACGACGCGCTCAAACGGGAAGAGCGAGAAAAGGAGGCATCAGAGGATGATGCCAAGCATGGCGTCGACGCGATCCAGGAGCTGACCAACCGATTGATCCACGAGATCGACGGGTTGCTGGCCAAGAAGGAAAAGGAAATCATGGAGTTTTAGGGCCGGATCAGCGAACCCGGCCCACTGAATTGAGTGATGAGCGGCTAGTGGCCAGTGATCGTACGTTCGGTCATAGCTGCCGATCACTATCCACTATCTACTATCCACTAACCACTCATCACTATACCGATATGCCCGCCAGGGCGGCGCGACGATCCAGAGAGCGAACACAGGCGTTCAAGGTCGGTGGATGCATCTGAAAAGGATCCTCAGCGCTGCCGTCCTCCTTCCGGCTTTTCTTCTGCTGGTCCAGTTCGGAACCGCCCTGCACTTCTTTGTCCTGGTGGTGTGTGCGATCCTGGTTGGACTGTATGAGTTCTACGGGATGGCCAGGGCCGGCGGTTGGCAGCCGTTCACGGTCCTCGGGATGGGATGCGGTGTTGCGCTGAGTTGCCTGCAGTTTTTCGGAGCGCCGGCGCCCTGGTTGATCGCGGCCTTCGCGGGGATGATTGTTCTGCTGCTCATCGGACTCCTGGGCGGGGCGGACCAGAAGCAGGCCGTGTCGCGGGGGGCCATCACGCTGTTCGGCCTGATGTATGTCGCGGGGCTCCTGAGCTTTCCGGCGCTCCTGCGGAGCATGGAACTGGGACGAATCTATATCTTCTATCTCGTGTTCGTCACCTGGGCGGGGGACACGGGGGCGTTCTATGTCGGTTCAATGATGGGCAAGCGGCTGCTTTGCCCCTCGATCAGCCCGCGCAAGACCGTAGAGGGGGGCGTAGGCGGACTGCTCTGTTCGGTATTGGCCTCCGGTCTGGTCGCGTTCTGGTTCTGGGAGGGGTTGGGAATTGTTGAGGTGGTGGGAATGGGCGTAGGGCTGGGGGTTATGGGTCAGCTCGGTGATCTGTGCGAATCGATGCTGAAGCGAAGTTTCGGGGTGAAGGATACCGGCGCGCTGATCCCTGGTCATGGCGGTCTGTTGGATCGAATCGACAGCCTCCTCTTTACCGCGCCGATCCTCTATGTGGCGGCCCTTGCAGGGTGGGTATGATATCGATCTTGCTGGCCGCACTGTCCGGAGGATTCCTCATCCTTGCGTTTCCCACGCCGGATCTCGGATGGCTGGCGTTCGTCGCCCTGGTCCCATTACTGTGGGCTGTTCGAGGCCGGCCGCCGGCTCGAGCCTTCTATCTGGGGACGCTAACGGGGTTACTCTTTTATCTGATCAGCATTTCCTGGGTAACGAATTCGATGATGGCATATGGTGGTGTGCCGTTTGCGATCAGTATGCTCGCGCTGGTTCTACTGGCGGCCTACCTTGCCCTGTACCTTGGCGTATTCGCGATGGGTGCCGCCTGGTTGTCGAGGGCACCGTGGCCCCTGTACCTGCTGGTTCTGCCGGCCTTCTGGGTCGGTTTGGAATACCTGCGGACCTACGCGCTGACGGGTGTTCCCTGGATCCTTCTTGGCTACACGCAATACCGGCACGGTGTACTCTTGCCGATTGCCACGGTTGCAGGCGTATACGGCCTGTCGTTTATTGTCGCGCTTATCAACACCCTGTTGACCCAGACGGTTGGAGGCGCATCACACCGTCTGCAAGCCATCGGCGTGGCCGGTATCGTTGTCCTGGCCCTGTGGGGATCCCCCAGACTCCTTTCGCCGGCTTCGACGGCGCTCGGCACAGGACGTTCCGCGCCGGACAATGTCGAGCCGACACTTGATGTTGCCGTCGTTCAAGGGAATATCGACCAGGCGCTGAAATGGGATCCGGCGATGCAGGCCGCCACCATCGAGCAGTATCGTCGTCTCAGTCAGGAGGCGGCAAAGGCCGCCCCAACCCTCATTGTATGGCCCGAAACCGCCGTTCCATTCTTTCTTCGATACGAACCGGTATTGCTGAACCGCGTCATGGATATCGCGGCTGAAACCGGAAGTTATCTCCTGGTGGGCAGCCCGGACGCAGAGCCCTCTACGGCCGCCGACGGAGGGACACGATATCGCAACAGCGCGTTTCTGATCTCGCCACGTCGGGAACTCCTCGGTAGATACGATAAGATACATATGGTACCCTTTGGGGAGTATGTCCCCCTCAAATCGCTTCTGTTTTTTGTCAACAAACTGGCGTATGGAATCGGTGACTTCGAAGGGGGTCGGTCCTACACCGTGTTTGACATTCCGGGCGGCCGGTTCGGAACGACGATCTGTTATGAGGTGATCTTTCCGGATCAGGTTCGACGATACGTCGTTGAGGGGGCGGAGTTTCTCGTCAACATTACCAACGATGCGTGGTTCGGTCGATCGGCTGCCCCGGTCCAGCACCTGGCGATGGCCGTCCTTCGAGCCGTCGAGAACCGTCGCTATCTGGTTCGAGCGGCCAATACGGGCATTTCCGCTATTGTGGATCCGAACGGTCGGATCGTGCGCGCCTCGGATATCTTTGCGCCTGCCGTCATTGCAGAGCAGATTCGCGCAGAGCGGGCGCAAACGTTTTACACTCGCTATGGCGATCTCTTTGCGTGGATCTGTATCATCTTTGTTGCGGCCGTATTCCTGGTCGCGTGGACCAGAAACACCGTCGGGATCGCTTCGATCTCGGCTGTCACTTCACAGAGGAGGATACGATGATTGCGGAGTTCGCGCGTACGCTTGATGGTCTGAAGGACAAGTTGCACAATCTTCGAGACTATCTTTGACGTGACGGGAAAACAGTCGCGCCTGGCCGCGATCGAAGAGATGCTCCATTCGCAGGAATTCTGGGCCGATGCCTCACGGGCCCGGGAGATCATGAAGGAGCAACGCGCGCTCAAGGATACGGTCGACCAACTGGAGACGATAGGGGGCGAACTCGACGAGCTGACGGTCTTGCTAGGACTGCTGCGGGAGGAAGAAGACCCGGAGGCGATGAAGGAGCTCGGAAGTTCGCTCGAGAATCTTGAACGCCGGATTGCCGGGCTCGAACTCACGACCTTTATGGCCGGAGAATACGACGCCGGCAATGCGATCCTCTCGATCAATCCCGGCGCCGGCGGGACCGAGTCGCAGGATTGGGCGCAGATGCTGCTGCGGATGTACCTGCGCTGGGCGGAGGCCGGCGGCTACAAGACCGAGATCATCGACCTGCTCCCTGCAGAAGAGGCGGGGATCAAGAGCGCCACGGTGACGGTGACGGGCCGGTATGCTTACGGCCGTCTGAAAGCGGAGATCGGGGTTCACCGTCTGGTGCGGATCTCGCCGTTCGATGCCAGCCATCGGCGTCACACTTCCTTTGCGTCGGTGTTCGTGTTTCCCGAGATTGATGACACCATCGAGGTGGCGATCGACGACAAGGACTTGCGCATCGACACCTACCGCTCCAGCGGGGCCGGCGGGCAGCATGTGAATGTCACCGACTCGGCGGTGCGGATCACGCACCTGCCGACGGGGATCGTCGTCTCCTGTCAGAATGAGCGGTCGCAGCACAAGAACAAGGCGATGGCGATGAAGGTCCTCCGCGCGCGGCTGTACGACCATTATCGACGGGAGCAGGAAAAGGACCTGGCCAAGCTTGAAGGCGAAAAGAAAGAGATTGCCTGGGGTAGTCAGATCCGATCCTACGTCCTCGCGCCGTACCAACTCATTAAGGACCATCGGACAGGGCTGGAGACCTCCAATGTCGATAAGGTCCTGGACGGCGAGATCGAGCCGTTCATCGATGCCTTTCTCATGAAAGGCCGAACCTCGACCGGCGCCGCGAAGTGAGCGTTGATCGGAGGCGGCGCTGTGTACTATCTGACGAAACTGATCGTGACCTGCGCGTTGGTCGTCGCCATCTCCGAAGTGGCCAAGCGAAGTTCCTTGGCTGCGGCGGTGTTGGCCTCGGTCCCGCTGGTGTCGGTCTTGGCCATGGTCTGGCTGTACCTGGATACCCGAGATGTCGACAAGGTGGCAGGGCTTGTGCACAGCATCTTCTGGCTGGTTATCCCCTCGATGTTGCTGTTTGTCACTCTCCCGATTCTGCTGCGAAGCGGCATCAACTTCTTTGTCGGCCTGTCTGTTTCCATCGGTTTGACGGTGGCCGGCTATCTCCTGATGGTGCTGGCGTTGCAAAAACTGGGGGTCCAGCTTTAGGGCGGCTTGCGTGGTATAATTCCGAGACTGTGAGCTGCCATCAACCGAGGAAACCATGCGTAAGCTCAACCCTGTGACGCCCGGAGAGTTGCTGCGCGAGGAGTTCCTATGACACGGAGGTCGCCGAAGAAGCCGACGCTCACCGATGACCAGTCGGCTCGCGCTTTTATTAGGCATGAGATGGCCCAATAACAATATGATTAAATTGGAGCAGAGGTAGGGATGAGAACTTTTACGGCAATTGTGGAAAGGTGTCCCGACACGGGCTTGTATGTCGGCTACGTGCCAGGTTTCCCTGGCGCTCATACACAGGCAGAAACCCTCGATGAGTTGCGTCGCGATCTGCGCGAAGTTATCACAATGCTGCTCGAAGACGGCGAGCCGAGGTTGGAGGCGGAGTTTGTCGGCACGCAAGAGGTCGTGATTGCCTGACAAGGGGAAGTCCCCGGTTCTGAAATCCAGAGAAGTGGCCGCAATCTTGGAGCGGCTGGGGTTTGTGGAGGTACGCCAAAGGGGATCGCATAAGCAGTATCGGCACCCGGATGGACGATGTACGACCGTATAATTCCATGCAGGTCGAGACATCTCTCCCATCCTGTTACGGCAAATAGCAAAGGACATCGGTCTCACCGTTGAAGAACTACTTAAACACAGATAGTTCGTCCAGCCACCCCATATACTGGCACCGTACCCATGGTCATAATAGCCTCCCGACTCTATCATTGCGAGTGACCACTGGGAGCGCGGCGATCTCACCGTTGTTGTCCTGAAAGATCATGAGATTGCTTCGACTTCTCCTCGCAATATCCAGGCGTCCGGGATGTGGGGATGAGCATGCCCCCCCTTTTCCCCTCGCCCCCACTTGCGGGAGAGGGTGTGGGTGAGGGGGGCTTTCGGCGCAGTGATACCTGTGCGATGCCTGGCATCCTCACGGACAGCCCGAAGGTGTGAGTAGTAATAGTGCCCTCCTCCCGGAATTCATTACATACCTTTGCCGTCATTCCGGCCAAGCCCGCAAAGCGGGCGCGAGCCGGAATCCAGGAAATATGCCGATAAGCCTCGAAGTGTTTATTTGAGTACGCGTAGTCCATAAATCGCTTGCTAACTGCTGAATACGATTATAGAATCCGCCCATACATGCAAAACTCATTAGCGGGAAGAGGCTAACTAATCTACTCCATAGCTATGCGTAGCTCTCGGAGCCGCGAATCGCTATGAAGCTCGAGTGGGATCCGCATAACGCCGTGATTAATTTTCGCAAGCACGGCGTATCCTTTGACGAAGCTGGCTCGGTATTCCTAGATCGGCTTGCGCTGTCAGGCCCGGACCCTGAACACTCGGTCGGGGAATCGCGGTACATTACGTTTGGAACGTCGAGTCTGGGCCGCCTGCTTGCGGTGTCTCATACGTATCGGCCCGGGGCGATTCGAATCATCACCGCACGCCGCGTAACACGCGGTGAAAGGACACTCTATGAAGAAGGTTAAAGACGAAATGCGTTCCGAGTACAAGCGTTCCGATTTCGCAAGACTGGAACGAGGAAAATTCTACGCGGAAGTTGCCGCAGGAACTTCTGTGGCACTCTTAGAACCGGCCATCGCTAAGGCATTTCCCACGTCGCAAGCAGTAAACGAAGCGCTTGCCGGTCTGCTCGCACTGGCCCAGAAGACATCACGCATAACGCGTCGCTCAACACGGCCGCGCGCAAAAACAGCGCGCGCTGATTAGCTTTGCATTAGCACGCTTGGCAACACAGGGAGGCGTTCGGCGAATCCCGCGCGGGTACGAGAGAGCGAGATCGACAGAGTGGCCTGCATCATGGCGCAGCCCACTCACTCCAACTTACGTGACTCTAGAATGGAACCCCTGACTTCATGTTCTGGATAGCTCCTTCCGAGAAAGACACCGCCGCCGCGACACTCAAAAAGCGCCTCTGGAATTCCGCCGAGCAGTTCCGCGCGAACTCGGGCCTCAAGGCGCAGGAATACTCAGGCCCGATTCTTGGCCTCATCTTCCTGCGCTTTGCCGAAGTCCGGTTCACCGCGCAGCACACCATGTTGGAGAAAGCTGGGACATCGGCCCGGCGCGGCAGCCGAGTGGATGAACCCGCCGCCTACCACGCCGAGGGCATCCTCTACCTGCCCGCCGATGGGGCGAAATTACAAGGCGTCCTTAAAGACTTCGAGTCCCGTCGCAGCTATCGGAAGGTTGGGTCGCTCGGCAGAACCTCAGCTTACCCACGTGTGTTGAGTCTGCGTGAGCTACTGAAGGCAATGCGCTGAGCGGCTTCACTGGCACGCCGCTCAGCGCGGGCGAGGAACATCGGCTGGGCGAAACTTGCCAAGAACCTTAAGGCCGAGATTGACGAAGAGCGGATCAAAACCTACCGGGGAACGGTCTCGCTGCCCTGCGAGGCGGGCGACCACAAGCGCGTGGCCGTCAAGATCGTGGACGACCGGGGCATCGAGAGCCTGAAGGTGCTGGAGCATCCCATGAAGACTCAAAGTGGATCAACACGCTGACGCGCTATACCTGACCCTCAGTGAAGCGCCCGCCAGCCGTTCCGATGAGGTCTCGCCCGGGATCATCGTGGATTACGACGAGCAGGATCGCGTTATCGGAATCGAGATGCTATACCTCTCAAAGCGGGCGCCGGAGATCGACATTTGCCGGCTGCTGTTCGAGTCGGTCCCACAGGCGGCCTGAGGCAGGAAACCGCAACCGCGATGCCTCGGACTATCATCGACACGCCTGATCATTCACTCCCCCTACGAAGGGCCCGCGCGCCACTGGCGCTACGACCGCGAGACAAAGGCTTTTGATCTGGCGGAAGGTCGCCGCTTGGCAGGCTATGTGCTGGCGTCTGGCGGTGGGCGCTGGCGCGTGGCGGTGGTCCAGCGGCCTGGGGACATTCGCGACATCCTTGTGAGTGGCTAGCAGATAATGGTTAGTAACCACCAGTCACTCGCCACTGGTTACTCGTCACTTGCAGGGGGCTCTCAGCTACGACGGCCTCGTGCAGAGCTGGCCCGAGATCGTCCGTCTCGCGCGCGAGGGCGGCAAGCCGAGACCCGAGCAGGCCGGCCTGTTCGGTGAGATGGAGGAGTAGCTCATGGCGACAGTCAAACGCATCGTGTGCCTTGCCAACTCACGCAAGCTCCAGGGCCGCTGCGTTGCTGGTACCGAGCTCGGTGAGTGTTTCTTGACGGTCAGCCTCGGCGAGCCGCACAACGACGCCTGCTACGAGCTCATTGCGGCCATCATCGAGCACGGCGGAGGAACTGCAGCGTGAGCGAAATGCAATATCCGGTGCTCACGATTGGGCACTCCACGCACTCTCTGGAGGCGTTTGTGGCACTGCTGAAGCTGCACGGCGTGACCGCGTTGGCCGACGTACGCTCAGCGCCCTTCAGTCGTTTCAATCCCCAGTACAACAAGGACGCCCTCCAACGCAGCTTGAAGGCGGAAGGTATCATGTACGTGTTCCTGGGTCGCGAACTTGGTGCACGATCGGACGATCCGTCGTGCTACGAGCACGGCCGCGTGCAGTATGAGCGGCTGGCGCGGACGGAGCTGTTTCGCTGCGGCATCGAACGCGTCATCCGCGGGGCGCAGGAGCACCGCATTGCGCTCATGTGCGCCGAGAAGGAACCGTTAGAGTGTCACCGCACACTGCTGGTGGCGCGTACTCTCGACGACCTCGGTGTCCCGGTAGCGCACATACTGGCCGATGGCCGACTGGAAGCGCACGGGGACGCGATGTCGAGGCTGCTGGACTTGGTTGGAGTGCCTCGTCAGGACCTCTTCCGATCAAGACAGCAACTGCTCGCCGAGGCTCTTGCACGCCAGGAAGCGCGGGTTGCGTACGTGGACGAGAAACTGGCTGCCGGAGCTGCGAGAGAAGGGCAATGAGGCTGTTCACCATCGGGTTCACCAAGAAGACGGCCCGGCGCTTCTTCGAGCTGCTGCGTGCGTCGGGAGCCAAGCGCATCGTGGATGTCCGCCTCAACAAGGTGTCGCAGCTTGCCGGCTTCGCGAAGAAGGATGACCTCGCCTATTTCCTGAAGGAGATCTGCGGGATGGACTATGTTCATCTGCCGGAGCTGGCGCCGACCCAGGAGATGCTGGACGCGTACAAGAAGCAGCGTGGCGACTGGAAAACCTATGAGGCGCGCTTCCTTGAGTTGATGACACAGCGGCGCATCGAAGACTCGGTGCCCAAGGACGTGGTTGCGGATGGCTGCCTGCTGTGCAGCGAGGACAAGCCACACCATTGTCATCGCCGGCTCGTGGCGGAGTACCTCAAACAACACTGGGGTGACGTCGATGTCGCCCATCTGGGATAAGGGAGTCGCCCAATGGCCATCACGAACCAGGAACGTGTCGGCAAGGCGATGGAGCTGGTCCGTCAGGGGCTAGCGCCGTTCGCCGAGCGCGAGTTCAAGAACCTGCACACGGCGCAGGCCGTCAACGCGCACGGCGGGTTTGGACGCTGGCGCTGGGCAATGGCCCGTCAGCCGGGGGAGATTCGAGATATTCTGATGCAGAGTACAGTAGAAGAGCTAAGAGAGAATACCTAATTGTGTTAATCATGACTTTGTGGAGGGACAGACTGTATGCCGGTGCTTCTTCGTACGGGGCTGTTACTGGCGCTTTCTAATGTCTTCATGACATTCGCGTGGTACGGCCATCTGAAAAACCTGCACGATCGTCAGTGGTATATCGCCGCGTTGGTGAGTTGGGGCATTGCGCTCTTTGAGTATATGCTCCAGGTCCCCGCGAATCGTATCGGCTATACGCAACTGAGCATATCGCAGCTCAAGATCATGCAGGAGGTGATTGCGTTATCGGTGTTTGCGCCGTTCGCCGTCCTGTACATGAACCAGCCGCTTAAACTCGATTACCTGTGGGCGGCGTTATGCCTGTGCGGCGCGGTCTATTTCATCTTTCGGTCGTAATTCCGAGGTCGAGACCCCGTCAAGGCATGTTCGCTGAGGAACGAAAAACGCTTGACACCTACCCGTTGTCCCTGATATAAAAAGGCGTTTCTCCCCTCCCTGTTCATCGTTTCTCTGCGGATCATCACTGGAATAACACAGGAAAGGATTCGGCACGATGGCAAAGAAGTGTTATACCGTCCTTGTCCTTCCCGACGCCGGTTCCCATATCCGAAGATTTCATATCGCGAAACCGCTTCTCGGTGCGCTGGCCGTCACCGCAGGCCTGTTCTTTGTGACCTTCTTGTTTCTGATTTATCAAACGGTCAGCCGTACCGGTCAGATACTGGAGCTCCGACAGCTCCGAACAATATCAAGCGAGCAGGTGGACCTCCTGCAGAGGTTTGAACGACTCCAGAATCAAATGGCGCAACTCCGGGAATTCGACGTCCGTTTACGAACGGCTGCCGGGTTGGAGGTGAAGAGCGTAGAGAACGCGGTGTTCAGCATGGGCGGGGCGGATACCGTGAGTTCGCGCGCCCTTATGACGGCGGCGCTTGTACAGCAGACCTCACCGGTCGGCTCGACAACAAAGGTCAGGGCCGACGATCTGGGTGGCGAGATTGACCGCCTCAGCCGTGAAATGCATGACCGCAACAAGAGCTTTCGGGGTCTCCTGGGGGCGCTCGAGGCGAAACGGAGTCTGTTGGCCTCTACCCCGACGATCTGGCCGGTCAAGGGGTGGCTGACGACCGGGTTCGGCGAGCGACGGTCGCCCTTTACCGGGCGGCGAGAGATCCATGAAGGCGTCGACATCGCAAACAGCCTTGGGACACCGATTATCGCCCCCGCCGACGGGGTCGTCACGTACACAGGGCCGCTTGGCGGTTTCGGCAACGCCGTCTCAATCAACCACGGCAACAAGATCTCTACCTTCTACGCTCACCTGCAACAGGAAAAGGTTACGCAGGGCCAGCGGGTGAGAAGAGGCGATGTGATCGGCCTGGTGGGGGCAACGGGCCGCGCGACCGGGCCTCACCTGCACTATGAGATTCAGGTCAACGAGGTGTCTGTTGATCCGACCAAGTATGTCATCGATTCGGAGACGGTGAAATCGCTCGGAAGCGGTGAGTCGGCCGGATAGCGCCCCGATTCTTTGGCGGCGGCCTACGCGTATATACCCCTGGAGATCGATTCTCCAGGGGTTTTCTATTGGCGATTTACACATCCCTCCCCCCGACATCGTCTACGTACCCCCCGGATGACGCGTCGCTTTCGGATTGAAGGCATGCCGCTTCTATGGTACCATCCGCGTGAAATTCCGATCATTCAGGAGGAGAGGACTCAACGATGTTTATGAAGTTGGTATCCAAGGTTGTCGGAACCAAGAACGAGCGAGAACTCAAGCGAATCAGGCCGATGGTCACGGCGATCAATGAGCTTGAGCCGGCGATGAAGGCGCTCTCTGACGACGACCTTCGCGGCAAGACGACCGAGTTCAGGGAGCGGATTGCGCACGGAGCGACCATCGACGAGCTGCTTGTCGAGGCCTTCGCCGTCGTACGGGAGGCCGGACATCGCGTACTGAACATGCGCCATTTCGACGTTCAAATGCTTGGCGGCATCGTCCTGCATGAGGGGAAGATCGCAGAGATGGCGACCGGAGAAGGGAAAACGCTTGTGGCCACACTGCCCGTCTACTTGAATGCGCTGGAAGGGAAGGGTGTCCACGTCGTGACGGTCAACGACTATCTGGCCAAGCGCGACAGTCAGTGGATGGGCGGGATCTACCGGTTCCTGGGACTCTCGGTGGGTCTGATTCAACACGACATGGACGACGCGGCCCGCAAGCGGTCCTATGGGGCCGATGTTACTTACGGGACCAATAATGAATATGGGTTTGACTATCTGCGGGACAACATGAAGTTTTCCGCGGCAGACTTCGCCCAGCGGGACCTGCATTATGCCATCGTAGACGAGGTGGACTCCATCCTGATCGATGAGGCCCGGACGCCGCTCATCATCTCCGGACCCGCGGAGGAATCGACCGAAAAGTACTATCAGATCGACCGGATCATTCCCCGATTGAAACAGGGCGCGACGATTGTCGGCGGCAAGATGTACGAGGCTGAGGCCCAGACGTCCGGGGATTATGTCGTCGATGAAAAAGCCAAGTCTGTCGCACTGACCGAAAACGGCGTCGCCAAGGTAGAGGGCCTGCTGGGGGTGAAGAACCTCTACGACCCGGCCCACATGGATCTCGTCCATCACGTCCAGCAGGCGTTGAGGGCCCATGTGCTGTTCAAGCGGGACGTGGACTATGTGGTCAAAGACGGTGAGGTGGTGATCGTCGATGAGTTTACCGGCCGCCTCATGTCCGGGCGACGGTGGAGCGACGGGCTCCATCAGGCGGTTGAGGCGAAGGAGCGGGTCAAGATCGAGCGGGAGAATCAGACCCTGGCGACCATCACGTTTCAGAACTATTTCCGTATGTACCAGAAGCTGGCGGGGATGACCGGAACGGCCGATACCGAGGCGGCGGAGTTCGCCCAGATCTACAACCTCGATGTCATGGTCATCCCGACGAACCGATCGATGGTCCGGACCAACCATCCGGACGTCATCTACAAGAGTACGGCGGAAAAGTACGATGCGGTCGTCGAGGAGATCGCCGAATCGTACAACACCGGCCGGCCGGTTCTGGTGGGGACGACCTCGATCGAGAAGAATGAAAGGCTGTCGGGCCTGCTGAAGCGAAAGGGGATCCCTCATCAGGTATTGAACGCCAAGCACCACGAGCGGGAGGCGGAGATCGTGGCCCAGGCCGGCCGCTTGAAGTCGGTGACCATCGCCACCAATATGGCCGGCCGAGGGACCGATATCCTCCTGGGCGGCAATCCGAAGTTCCTGGCGGCGGAATTACTGCGGCGCGGTGAGACCATCGATGATGCGGTCGATCCTCAGACACTGGCCGATACGCTCGAAGAGGTCCGTCAGATGCAGCACTACGGCCTGCTGGATCTGTCGGTCAACGTCGAGGAGTACGCCGGGGCGCTGGCCGCCGTTCGCAGGGAGACTGAGGCTGAACATCGGCAGGTCGTGGCCCTGGGGGGGCTCCACATTATCGGGACCGAGCGGCATGAGGCCCGTCGCATCGACAATCAGCTTCGCGGGCGCGCCGGCCGTCAGGGCGATCCCGGCTCATCCCGGTTCTATTTGGCGCTTGAGGATGATCTCCTCAGACTGTTCGGTTCCGACCGCATCAGCGGCATTATGGAGAAGCTGGGGATGGAGGAGGGGGAGCCGATCGAGCACAGCATGGTGACCCGCGCGATCGAGACGGCCCAGAAGCGGGTGGAGGCCCACAACTTCGAGATCCGCAAGCATCTCCTTGAATACGACGACGTCATGAACACGCAGCGAAAGATCATCTACGCCGAGCGCCGCAAGATCCTGGAGGGAGAGGGTCTCCAGGATACCCTGGCCGAGATGCGGGACGAGGTGATCGAGGGGCTGCTGTCGCTCCATGCCGATGCGGAGACCTATCCCGAACAGTGGGACCTGGCCGGCCTGACCGAGGCGATCAAGCGACAGTTCGATCTGGAGGTGTCGTGGCCGCCGGAGGAGATCGCGTCGATGACGGTCGCATCGCTGCGTGAGAGCCTGGAGGAGCGGGTCCTCAAGACCTATGAGGAGCGGGAGGCGAAGTTCGGCTCTGAATTGATGCGGTACCTCGAGCGGATGGTTATGTTGCAGGTCGTGGACGGACAGTGGAAAGACCACCTGTTGGCGATGGACCATCTGAAGGAGGGGATCGGACTTCGGGGATATGGTCAAAAAGACCCGCTCGTCGAATATAAACGCGAAGGGTTCCAGATGTTCGAGGTGATGGTCGATCGGATCAAGGAGCAGACGATCGAGTATCTCTACCGGGTTCAAGTAGCCCCGGCCGAAGCCCTTGCGTTTGCGGGCGCCCACGAGGCGCCTGCCGCCGCCGGCGGGGATGGTGATAGTGATCATCCTCTGCATCCTCAGCCGGCGCCGCAGCCCAAACCGGCAGAACGATCCCTGCGCCCCGCCGCCGCAACCGCGCCGATCAAGGTCGTCGGCAAAAAGATCGGACGGAATGACCCCTGCCCCTGCGGCAGCGGACAGAAATACAAGAAGTGCTGCGGCGCTTGACGGTGATAGTCTCAAGACTGTATAAGATCGTTTGTTTAGGACGTCCCCCCTACCGACGTCATTGCGAGGCGTAGCCGAAGCAATCTCACAGTCTTTCAAGACAACGACGGTGAGATTGTCGCGCTCCCGTTGGTCGCTCGCAATGACATTGGAATCGTGATGCGCAAGGTGTCGGTCATCGGCATCGGCTGTACGCCGTTTGGAAAGCAGAACAGCATCGGCATCATCGACCTCGCCTTGCAGGCCTGTGAGGGGGCTCTGAGCGACGCACAGGTTCCCGGTCGCCCGATCGACGCATTCTACCTCGGGAACTTTGTCTCTGAGGCCTTGGCCCATCAGGGATCGTTGGCCCCGATCGTTGCACATCGACTCGGTCTTGGGCCGATTCCATGCACGAAGGTCGAGGGGGCCTGCGCCTCATCCGGGATTGCATTCCGCCACGGCGTGCTGATGATCGCATCCGGTCTGTGTGACATTGTCCTGGTTGCGGGCGTTGAGAAGATGACGTCGGCGGAGACCGGGGCGGTGACCGAGGCGCTGGCATCGGCCGGCGACGCCGACAGCGAAATGCGGCTGGGTCTCACCTTCCCAGGCACCTTCGGGATCGTCATGCGGCGGCATATGTATCAGCATGGGACAACGCGCGAGCAGGTGGCGATGGTGTCGGTCAAGAATCGGTCCAACGGCGCCGTGAATCCGAAGGCCCACTTTCAGAAACCGGTGGCCATGGCGGAGGTGCTGGAATCGAGACTGATCTGCGATCCCCTTCGATTGTACGACTGTACCCCGATCAGCGATGGCGCAGCCGCCGCGGTTCTGTGCGCGGCCGATCTGGCGGCCGAGTTCACCGATCGATCGGTCGATGTCATCGGCTCAGGGCATGCCACAGGCCCCGCCACGCTGTTTGAGATGGCGGATCTGACGACCTTTGAGGCTTCAGTGGTCGCCGGACAGCAGGCCTACCGACAGGCCGGCGTTGCGCCCGGCGATATCGATGTGGCCGAGGTCCACGACTGCTTTACCATCGCCGAGATCACGGCCATCGAAGATCTCGGGTTCGTCGCAAAGGGAAAGGGAGGGGCGGCCGTCGCCGAAGGGTTGACAGCACTCGACGGCACACTTCCCACCAATCCGAGCGGCGGCCTGCTCAGCAAGGGGCATCCGGTAGGCGCGACCGGCCTTGCCCAGATCTATGAAATCGTTGCGCAACTGCGGGGCGATGCTGTCAATCAGGTCAAGGGTGCCGAGATCGGCCTGGCCCACAACCTTGGTGGAACCGGGGCGGTCAGTACGGTCCATATCCTGAAGCGGCGATGAGATGGCCTCATTCGAGGCGTTTGCGTGCGACGACTGCCACAGCCTGTCGACGCGACCGCAACGCCGCTGCTGGCGCTGTGGGTCGTCCGCGATCCGGTCGGTGAATCTGATCGGTCGAGGCACCCTCGTCTCCTTTACGATCATCCGGGTACCGCCGACGGTGTTTCAAGGACAGGAGCCGTACCATATCGCCGTCATCGACCTGGATGAGGGGCTGAGGATTACCGCCCGTCTCGTCGTTCCGGAGGGACGAGAGGCGGCGATCGATGATCCGGTGATCTTTGACGCGATGCGGCCGTATGGGCCGATTTTTCGGTTGGTCTAGTGCTTCATTGCGAAAGTTAGCGTACATAAGCCGTCATACCCGCGAAAGCGGGTATCCAGTACAATCAATGGATTCCCGCTTAAAGACTGCGGGAATGACGTCCGGGTATTAATCCAATCAAGCACTCGGAATGGGAATGAATGACAGCATACTGACGATGGCCGGCATCCAGATGGCCGGCGGGCCCGATCCTGGCACAAATCTGGAGCGAGCGGTCGGGTTAGGGAGGATCGCCGCCGAACGGGGGGCGCAGATCGTCTGTTTTCCGGAATGCTTTGCCTGGCCCTGGTTTCCTTACGAGGTCGATCCGTCGCACTTCGCGACGGCCGAGCCGGTTCCGGGATCGTTGAGTGAAAAGATCGCCGCATTCGCTCGCGAGCATCAGGTGGCGGTGGTTGCGCCGATCTTTGAGCGTGGGACCGACGGGGCCCACTATAATACCGCCCTCGTGTATGATGCCGACGGGACGCTGATCGGTCGATACCGGAAAAATCACCTCCCGCAGCTTTCGAACTATCAGGAACGGTTCTATTTCCAGCCTGGGAACCAGGGATTTCCCGTGTTCCATACCCGATATGCGACCATCGGTGTCCAGATCTCATGGGACAATTTCTTTCCCGAAGGGTCGCGGCTGCTGGCGCTTCAGGGCGCCGAGGTGATCTGTGCGCCGACCTCCGCCTCGATCGTTGCGTCACACGCCAAATGGGAGCGGGCGCTTGTCGGGAGCGCGGTCTACAACGGCGTCTTTGTCTTCCGGGTCAACCGCGTGGCCGGAGACGGCGAGTTACCGTTTTATGGCAAGAGCTTTTGCGTCGATCCGAACGGCGACTTTGTGGTGGAGCCGAGTGGCGCCGACGAGGGGATCGTCCTGGCAGAGATCGACCTGCAGTGGGTAAAGACCGTCAGGGGGATCTGGCCCTTCCTGCAAGAACGCCGACCGGAACTGTACACCGGGCTGGCCTCACCCGCCTGAGATGATCGGCAGCAGTTCGATCGTCTCACCGTCCATGGGTCGGTAGCTGAGCAGTTCACGGCTGCCGTTGACCACGGCAATTCCGAATTCGAACTCCGGAAGCCCCGCTTGCCTGATCAGATCTAAGACGGTGACGCCGGATAGCGCCTCAACGGCGACGCGCTCGTCTGTGAGCTGGTGGCAGCGGCCGACACCCCTGGGAATGCGCAGGGTAATCCGAATAGGTCGAACGTCCTCAGTCAATGAAGAGCCCCTCAGGTTCCAGCAGACCCAGGGCGGCCAGTCGTTGTGCCGTCGGACGGCCGTCCTGATCCCATCCTCGAAGGCTGTAATACTCTGTGCGCATCTGCTGAAATGCGTCCACGGGTACAGCCTGGTGCCTGCTGTTTCGATCTAATGTGGCGATCCGTTCCGGAAGCGTATCGTCGGCTCGGCTGATACCTGCCCTGACGTTGAAGAGGCGCTTCAGCGTAAAGATCCGGTCGCCGATCGTCATCAACTCCTGCCATGACAGCTCCCGGCCGGTCGCCATATTAAGCGCCTTCGCGAGCCAGACCGGCCCGCCGATCGCCCGGAGAAAGAATTTGCACATCCCTGTGGCATTGTACAGCGCCATCAGGTCGTGCATCTGAGAGACCAGCACGGCCTTGCCGTCAGGCGAGTAGGGGCTCAATCGACTGCTGTATCCGAACTCCGGGAGGGGGACGCCGCTTTCCACGGCGAAGGCGACCGCCTCCAGGTGGCAGGCGCCCCGACTGGCACAGGCATAGTTCAGCGCACTCGACCAGAAGGCCCTGGGGTCGTGCATCGGCACCTCCAACCCCTTGACCTCGACGGTCAGCGCGAGCGCGTCCGGGCCGAGTTGCCGCGCGGCGGCGCGCGATCCGTCTGCCAGGAGGCGGCCGATCCCTTCCCGTCGACCCGCCTGCTCGATGAGGACGAGGAGTGTCTTCGGATCCCCCCACTTCAGATCGAGACCGCCCGTCAGCGTTCGGTCGATCAGTCCGCGCTCGAACGCCTCGATGGCGAAGGCGATGGTGTTGCCGAGCGAGAGGGTATCAAGACCAAGCCGGTTGGCTGACTCGTTTGCCCTGATAATCGAATCGGGATCATCGTTCAGCAACATGGCGCCGAACGATCCGGCGGTCTCGTACTCGGGGCTGCGGCTGAACGTGGTCTCGGACGCGAGCGTCACCCAGCAGTGAATCGGACAGCCGATGCATGATGCCGGCTTATGCGCGTATGGTTGCCGAATGGCGGGGCTGCTGATGCGGGCTGCCTGCGCCTTGAAATCGCCGGAGGCAAAGTTCTTGATTCCGACGGCGCCACGCTCCTCATGGACCTCAATCGAGGCCGACGTCCCGTACCGGGTAAAGTGACCGAACTTGGCCGGAAGGTTGTGATGTTCCGACGCCGACCATTCGAGAAGCGCTCGTGGTTCGGCGACCGGCGCCCCGCGGGTGCCTTTGACCGCTATGGCCTTCAGACGTTTGCTGCCCATGACGGCGCCCATACCGGTCCGGCCTGCGGCGCGGGCCATCTCGCCTTCGAACAGAATGCTTGCCAACCAGGACAGGGCCTCACCGGCCGGCCCGATGCATCCGACCTTGGCCTCAGGGTCGGTTTCAGCGAGGACGGCCGCATTGGTCTCGAAGGTGTCCTTTCCCCACAGGTGTCCGGCCGGGCGAATCTGGATCTGATCATCGTTGATCCAGAGATAGACCGGCTCATGGGCGGCGCCGTTGATGACCAGGGCATCGAATCCGGTAAAGCGGTACTCGGCCCCCCACGATCCGCCGACCGAGGACTCGCCGAAGATCCCGGTCAGGGGCGATTTGGCAACGACCGAGGTCTTGGTCGCGCCAGGGATCAACGTCCCGGTCAACAGGCCCGGGACAAAGATCAGGGGATTGTGCGGATCGAAAGGATCGATCACCGGATCGCACAGCTCCATCAAAAGCCTGACCCCAAGCCCGCTTCCGCCCAGGTAGCGTGTGGGAATCTCAGGCCGGAGACGATGGGTTGTGATCCTGCCTGTGCTCAGATTTACGAACAGTACGGTCGCGTATCGCGCATGTTGCATCTGTTCTTGCCCACCCCCTTGGCGTTCTGGTCGCGTATCTTGAAGCCCATCCATCCGGTCGAGGGTAGCACGTCGGTTTTGACTTGACAACGACGGTGGCCATGCTAATAGAAGGGCGTTCGAAACCCACTCGCCTCACCTCGATGATGAAGATCGGGAGGAACCTATGGCCGTGATCGCGCCCTTCAGGGGATTACGATACAATCCTGAGCGTGTAGGAGAGCTGAGCCAGGTGATGGCTCCGCCGTACGATGTCATCTCACCGGAAGGACAACAAGCCTTTCACGCCCGCCATACGCACAATGTCATCCGCTTGATTCTTGGCGAGACGCTGCCGGACGACGACGCCGTACGGAACCAATACAGTCGCGCGGGCGACTACCTCCGCCGGTGGCAAGCCGAGCAGGCGCTGGTTCGTGACCCTGCCCCCGCCCTCTACCTCTATCAACAGAACTTTCGGCTTGCCGGCGTTGGAGAATTTGTGCGATCCGGGCTGATCACACTGGTTCGCCTGGAGGAGTTCGATAGTCGTACGGTCTTCCCGCATGAGCGAACCCTGGGGGCCGCCAAGGCGGATCGGCTGCGTCTGATGCAGGCCTGCCACGCGAACTTGAGCTCGGTCTTCGGCATCTATCCTGGTCGTTTCCACGAGTTGAATCGGCTGGCGGCTGTCGCCAAGGAGTCGAAACCGGCCATTGATCTGTGTGATTGGGACGGGATTCGGCATCGCGTCTGGATCTGCCAGGATCGCGCGGTGATCAACAGACTTCAGGCGGAGTGTGCGTCGACGCCCCTTTTCATCGCGGATGGTCATCATCGGTATGAGACGGCGCTGGCCTTCCGCGATCTCATGCGGGCGAAAGATCAGGGCGATCCTCTTCAGATTCAGCGACGGCCGTATAACTATGTCATGATGACGCTGGTCAGCGCCGAAGACCACGGGCTGGTCATCCTTCCGATCCATCGCGTGCTGAAACACCTGCCTGACGGTAGCCTGGACGGATACCTGGCCCAGCTATCCCCACAATTCACCGTCGAAAGGGTGGATGTGTCCCGTGATCCCGAGGCCGCCGCGTCGACACTGCTCAGCCGTCTTCGACAGGCGAAGGAGGGGAGCCACTGTTTCGGCCTGTACGGTGGAGAGGAGCGCGCCTACCTTCTCACGCTCACCGATGAACGGGCGTTGGATGTGGAAGACGATAAGCCCCCGGTCTACAGGCGATTGGATGTCACAATCGTTCAGCGACTGCTGATTGAGGGGCCGTGGACGCGGCATGGGCTGGGTGAGCTTTCGGAAGATGGACTCAGCTATCATCATGATGCCGCAGAGGCCGTTCGAATGGTTCAGAAAGATGAGTGGGCAGCGGCGATCCTGCTCAATCCCACGAAGATTGCTGAGGTTCAGACGGTGGCCGGGGCCGGCCTTCGAATGCCGCCTAAATCAACCTTTTTCTATCCCAAGCTCCTGACCGGCCTGGTGATTCACCCTATCAGGTCCGATGAGGTGGTCGAGGCGTAGTACACAGGGTGTCGAATTCGTAGACGATTAGACCTCGGTCACGCCGAGGTTAGGCGCACGCTCACCCGCCCGGCGCGCAGCCGCCGCCCCCGCCACTCGTCGTACCGGAACCGACGCTTCCCGGTTCCCCTTTGAAGCTGAAGGCGGAAAACTGCTTTTCGACGGCCGCCCCTGGGCAATGCGGACATTCGACGACGGCGTTGCGACTCAAAACAAGTTTTTCGAACACCCGGCCGCAGTTCGAACAAAGATATTCATAGATCGGCATACCGAGACTACCCTCCGGGTTTATTCGCCGCCCCGCTGGACGTAGCTCTTCACAAACTCTTCGGCGTTTTCCTCGAGGACCTCATCGACCTCATCCATCAGTTTGTCGAGATCCTCCTTGAGCTTCTTCCCCTTTTTCACCGTTTCGGGATTCGGCGCTGTCGCCTCCGGTGGGCTACCGCCGGTTTCGCGCTTTTGTTTCCGTTCCTGTTCTGCCATTTCCTACTCCTTCGTCCGTCTTACCGAGCTGCCTGCCAGACGAGGTGTCGTGCCTCCGGGACCAGGAGTTTCGTCAGGGCGAGCCGGACGGCATCCTCTGAACCGGGCAGGCATACGACCACCTTTCCTTTGATTGTCCCGCACAACGCGCGGCTCATCAGGGCTGCGCTCCCGACCTCTTGAAAGCTGAGGCTCCGGAACAGCTCGCCGAAACCGGGCAGCGTCTTGTCCAGCAGAGGGGTGACTGCTTCGATCGTCTGATCTTTTTTGCTGAGCCCGGTCCCTCCGGTCATGACGATCAGATCAACCTCCTCTTCGCACAACTTCTTGATAACCTCCCGCAGTCCCTTGGAATCGTTCTTCAGGATCATCGACGCGACCTGACTGTGCCCGGCCTCGTTCAGGAGCGATTCAATCAGTCGACCCGAATGATCGTCTTCCGACTTGCGGCTATCGGTAATACTGAGCCGTACGTACCGGACCGGTCCCACCTTCCTGGCCTCTGCATGATGATCGTGAACGCCCATACACCCCTCGATGTGTTGTAGGTCCTGTCCCACCAAGGTTCGTTATCTTATACGTATGATACTGGAATACGCGGTTCCGGTCAATCTGGACAGCCGCACCGTGCAGCGCTCCGTTATCGACCCCCTGCGAACTTCAACAAGGACTCAGGGCGTATTATGTCGCGTGCGACCGGATCAACTGCATGAACTCATTCCGGCTCTCGATCCGCTCTCGGAAGATTCCATGCATCGAGGAGGTCACGGCCCTGCTGTTCTGTTTCTCGACGCCGCGCATCATCATGCAGAGGTGATAGGCCTCCATGACGACGGCCACCCCTCGCGGCCGCAGCGCCGTGAGCAACGCATTGGCGATCTCCGAGGTCAGACGCTCCTGCACCTGGAGTCGGCGACTGTACATCTCCACGAGCCGAACCAGCTTGCTCAATCCTACGATCCTGCCGTTCGGCAGGTAGCCGACGTGGCACTTGCCGAAAAAGGGGAGCAGATGGTGTTCACACAGCGAGAAGAAATCGATATCTTTGACCAGGACGATCTCATCATAGTTATCCTGGAAGACCGCCTCATTCAGGACCTGGTCGACCTGTTTGCTGTAACCGGACGTCAAGAACTCGTACATCCGCTCCACCCGTTCGGGTGTTTTGATCAGTCCTTCTCGATCCGGATCTTCGCCGATCTCTTTCAGGAGATCTCTGACTAACTGCTGGATCATACGCCTTTTCCTTATTGCGACCGCAATGCGTGATGTTGACCTGTCACCACAATCAGACCCTCTGTGAAATTCTAAATGAGCCTACCGGGATGTGCAAGGAAAACCTCCGCCTTCAACAACAGCGATAGGAATGTGTCATTGCGAGCGACCGAAGGGAGCGCGGCAATCTCAGCGTTCTTGAGGTTGCGAAGAACGGTGGGATTGCTTCGATCGCTACGCTCCCTCACAATGACGGTCGTGAGAGGGACTTTCGAGGCATGACCAGGAGCATCGCATGATTGCGAAGTCTGTTGCTGTTCTAAGTCCCCAGATCAGCATTGACGGCAATCGATCTCCGATGCTATAAGGTCCGCGTTTGGTCTTCCCGCGCGCCTACGCCGCGTCGAACGTGGAGTTGCCTATGATGCCGTCCCAAGGGGTCCTGAGGCCGATGCACGCGTCACCGACCGTCAGGCCGACCCCCTTTCCGGAAAAAGATCAGGATCTGCGGGATCGCCCGTATCGGCAATTGTCGTCAGAAGGGGCCAGGTCGGCTATTCAGGCCTGCCTCGATGAGGCGTACGGCGGCCGGCCGCTTACCGGCGAGCAGGCTGTCTCCTTACTTCGCGCCGAAGGGGACCACCTGCGGCGACTCCTGGAGCTGGCCTCCGCCGTGCGCGACCACGGCAAAGGGCGGACACTCACCTTCTCGAAAAAGGTCTTCATCCCGCTCACCCGTCTGTGCCGCGATCGGTGCGGCTATTGCGCCTTTCGCCGGGATCCCGGCGAACTCGGCGACGGCTTTATGACGGCGGATGAGGTCCTGACCATTGCCGCTGCCGGCGCCGCCCTTGGATGCACCGAGGCGCTCTTCAGCCTCGGCGAGCGGCCGGAACTGGCCTTCACGGAGGCAAGGCGGGCGCTGGCCGAGCGCGGATATCGTACGACGATCGAGTACGTGGCGCGGATGTGTGATCGGGTGATGACGGAGACCGGTCTGCTGCCCCATGTCAATCCCGGGACGCTGGATACGGCGGAGATGGCCATCCTGAGGGACTCGACCGCCAGCATGGGTCTCATGCTGGAGTCGGTGAGTACGCGGCTTATGCAGGCTGGGGGCCCGCACCATGCCTCGCCAGACAAACACCCCTTGCATCGACTGAAGACCATCGAGGACGCAGGCCGCCTGCGGATCGCCTTTACCACCGGGATCCTGATCGGCATCGGCGAGCGCCTGGAGGAGCGGATCGATGCCCTGTGTGCTATCAGGGCGCTGCATGAGAGATTCGGTCATATCCAGGAGGTCATTATCCAGAACTTCCGCGCGAAACCCTCTACCCCGATGCGAGACCATCCTGAGCCGACGGTTTTTGACCTGCTCAGGACCGTCGCGGTCGCACGGTTGCTCTTCGGCCAGGATATGAACCTGCAGGCGCCGCCGAATCTGAGCCCCGGCGTCTATCCGTTGCTGTTGTCTGCGGGGATCAACGACTGGGGCGGCATTTCACCTGTGACGCCGGACCAGATTAACCCTGAGGCGCCGTGGCCCAGTATTGAGGCGCTGCGTCACGAGATGGCGATGCTCGGATACCGGCTGCGGGAGCGGCTTCCGATCTATCCGGAATATATCGTCCATAAAGATGGCTTCGTCCCTGCGCCGTTGGCATCCAGGATCATGGGGCTGGTAGATGAGGCGGGATACGCGAAAGGGCAGGGGTTAGGGGTTAGGGGTTAGGGGGGAGCGGGAGTGGAGATGCTGGCGAGCAGGGTGAATCCTGACGATCCTGGTACGGACGATCAAGATCTGACCAGGACGTTGGATCGGATTGAGCGGGATGTGGCGCGTCTGCTGGAGGGGGTCCTGGAGGGGCGAGAGCTCTCTGTTGATGGGGGAGTACGGCTCGCCCTGGCGCAAGGACCCGAGTTGCGCGCGCTGGTTATGACGGCCGATGCGATGCGGCAATGTCAGGTGGGGGATGTCGTCACTTATGTAGTCAACCGGAATATCAACTTCACCAACATCTGCATCAAGCGCTGCGCCTTCTGCGCCTTCAGCCGGAACCCCCACGACGCGAGCGCCTACTTCCTGCCCCACGCAGAGATTGCGCGAAGGACGCAGGAGGCCTGGGGGCTTGGCGCTACCGAGGTCTGCGTGCAAGGCGGCTTACCGCCGCAACCGGGCGGCCGGTTCTATATCGAGTTATGCCGTACCATCAGACAGGCGGTACCTCCGATCCACCTCCACGCCTTCTCGCCCGAGGAGATCCTGTACGGCTCCAGACAATCCGGCATCCCCATTGCGCCGTATCTTTCGGCCCTCAAGGAGGCGGGTCTGGATACGCTTCCCGGGACTGCGGCCGAAATTCTGGACGACGAGATCCGCGACATCATCTCTCACGGTCGCATCTCGACCCGCCAGTGGATCGATGTGGTAACGACGGCTCACGCCCTCGGGATCCGGACCAGCGCGACGATGATGTACGGCCACATCGAGCAACCGATCCACTGGATCCGACATATGGCGCTGCTGCGCGACATCCAGAAGGCGACCGGCGGGTTTACCGAATTTGTGCCGCTCTCGCTGGTCCATCATGAGGCGCCGATCTGGCGTTATCGGGTGGTGCAGGGAGTCCGCCAGGGCGCCACACGTACTGAGGTGGTGAAGGCGCATGCGCTGGCGCGTCTGATGCTGGGCGCCACCTTCAGGAATATCCAGGCATCCTGGGTCAAGGAGGGTCCGCGGTTTGCTCAATACCTGCTGACGGCAGGGGCCAATGATGTTGGCGGGACGCTGATGAACGAAAGTATCTCGATGTCGGCAGGCGCACGGTATGGAGAATTTATGTTGCCTGCCGCATTGCGCCGTCTGATTCGAGAGATCGGGCGCGCCCCGGCCCAGCGAAGCACGACATACCAGTGTCTTCGACGCTATGATGATGTGGATGAAGCGGTGGATCCACTCGATCGCCTTGCCGATCCGGAGGCGCGCTTCGGTTCCTACCGGACGCTGATCGCCTCTCATGCGTTCAGGTATGAACGTATGAGACGAGGGTGTCGGGTGTAGGGGGTAGGATAGGGGAAACGACGTGAAGATCGCCATCCTTGGAGGTACAGGGCGAGAGGGGTCCGGACTGGCGTTACGCTGGGGCGCATCCGGCGAAGAGGTCATCATCGGATCACGGGATGCGGAACGGGCGGCTGCCGCGGCGCAGCGTTTCAACTGCTTGCTTTCTGCAGCCACCATCCGTGGCACCTCGAATGAGCAGGCCGCGCATGAAGCGGAGGTTGCGGTCCTCACCGTCCCCTGCACCGCACACCAGACTGTGTTGGTACAGGTGAAGGAGGCGTTGCGCGGCAAACTCCTGATTGATACCACGGTGGCACGAGATCTCAGGAGCGGCGAACGACTGATTTCCCCGCACTACGATTCCGCTCTCCAGGAGGCGCAGGAGGTTCTTGGGCCGAATGTGAAGGTGGTGGCGGCCTTCCAGGATATCGGCTTTGACCTGTTGAAAGACGTGGGACGGGTGATTGACTGCGATGTCCTGATCTGTGGCAATGATGCAGAGGCGAGGCGGGCTGCCGCCCAACTGGTGGTGAAGGCCGGTCTGCGCGCCATCGATGCCGGTTCGTCGCGCCATGCCGGAACCGTTGAGGGGCTGACCGTGCTGCTGTTGGACCTGAAGCGCCGCTATCGAGCGAAGGAGATAGGGATCAGGATTACCGGCCTCCCGGAGCACATGTCATGATCCTGGCACTGACAGGCGGGATCGGCGGCTCGAAGCTGCTCCTTGGGCTGACGCAGGTGATGGATCCGACCGAGCTGACCGTCGTCGTCAATACGGCGGATGATCTGATCCTACACGATCTGACCCTCTGCCCGGATCTCGATACCGTCGCCTATACCCTGGGCGGTGTAGCCGATCAGGAGCGGGGATGGGGCATTACGGGCGACAGCTTCAATGCCCTGGAGTGGCTTGGCCGCTACGGTCGAGAGGGCTGGTTTCATCTCGGCGATCGCGACCTGGCCACCCACCTGCATCGAAGCGCCTTATTGAAAGAGGGGATGACACTCGCCCAGGTTACCGACCATATCCGACGGGCGCTCGCTGTCCGGTCAACGATCCTGCCGATGTCGAATGAGCGGGTCTCGACGATCGTCCTCACCGAATATGGACCGCAGCCCTTTCAGACCTACCTCGTCCGCGACGGGGCCCGGCACGCAGTGAGAGGGGTTACCTTCGACGGGATCGAGCGGTCCAGGCCGGCGCCCGGTGTGCTGGAGGCGATTGCAGGAGCGGACGGGATCATCATCTGCCCCAGTAACCCGATCATCAGCATCGGGCCAATTCTGGCCGTCCCGGGTATCCGCGAAGCGCTGAGGACCGCCACGGCGCCTCTTGTGGCGATCAGCCCGGTCGTGGGCGGCCGGTCTCTGAAGGGTCCCACGGACAAATTCCTGGCCGGTCTCGGTCATGAGGTGTCGGCCCTGTCGGTGGCCCGGCTCTATCATGATGTCCTGGACCTGCTCATCGTGGATCGCCTCGATGCCGACCTGTGTTCCGCTATCGAGGGACTGCCGCTGAGGGTCCGTACGATGGAGACGATTATGAACAATCTGGAGCAGAAGATCGCCTTGGCCACAGAGACCCTCGCCTGCCTGGCATCTTTGGCCGGGTAAACAGGCCGATGCTGGTCGCCGTCATCCCGGTCAAGGCGTTGAGGCGAGGCAAGGTGCGACTTGCGCCGCTCCTCTCCGCTGAGGAACGATACCTCCTCTGCAAGACGATGCTGGAGGACGTATTGACCGTTGTGGCCTCCGCTCCCCTGTTTGATCGCGTGCTGGTCATCACGTCGGATGCCGAGGCTGCGGCGTCGGCGCGGCAGCACGGGGTTGAGGTGATTGGTGAACGGCAGCAGATCAGGCACAGCCGGTCGGTGCAGACGGCCGCCGCCTACTGTCGCGAGGTCGGGGCCGGGGCGATGCTGACCGTCCCGCTCGATGTCCCACGGATGATGACCGACGACCTGTACCGGATCGTAGGGTGTGGGCCTGTGCCCAAGGGGGTGGTGCTCAGCCCGGCGCGGGATGCCCTCGGGACCAACGCCCTACTCGCCCGACCGCCCGAGGCGATCCCCTTTCGCTTTGGGCACGACAGCTTTCGCGCGCACCGCCGCGAGGCCGAGGCCAGAGATCTGCCGTGTGTGGTCTGCGACCTCCCCAACCTCGGGCTGGATATCGACGAGATCGACGATCTCCGATGCTTCTTGGCGCAACCGGGTCGGACTCGGACGGATGCGCTGCTGCATCGTCTTGGAATAGGCGAGCGACTCGGACGTGGAACAGGCGCCTGAACTGACGCTGATCGGCCTGACCGGTATTCCGGAGGTGCAGGCCGGCGATGACCTGGCCGCCATGATCGTCGATGCGGCGGCAAGGCGGTCGCTTGCTATTCAATCGAGCGATGTCCTGGTCGTAACGCAGAAGGTCGTGTCCAAGAGCGAGGGTCGGGTTGTACGCCTTCGGGACGTGATCCCCTCACCCGCCTCTGTGACCTGGGCCGCGTACCTCGACAAGGACCCGCGCCTGGTAGAGCTGATTCTCAGCGAGAGCCGACGGATCGTCAGGATGGACCAACGACTTCTCCTGGCCGAAACCAGGCACGGCTTCGTCTGCGCCAACGCTGGGGTTGACCGATCAAATCTGCCCGGCGAGGAGACCGCGTCGCTGTTGCCGCTCGATCCGGACGGCTCGGCCACGGCGATCCGCGACAGGATCCGGGTCTTCTGTGGCGCTGATCCGGCGATCCTGATCTCCGATACCTTCGGCCGCCCCTGGCGTGATGGGTTGACCAACATCGCTATCGGCGTAAGCGGTCTGATCCCGCTGGTCGATTACCGCGAGACGACCGATGACTTCGGCCGGCCTCTCAAGGCGACATGTACGGCCGTTGCCGATGAATTGGCCGCCGCCGCAGAGCTGGTAATGGGGAAGACCGAGCGGATCCCTGTGGTCCTGGTCCGTGGCTATCGATGCGTAAGAGGAGAGGGACGGGCGTCAATGCTGGTCCGCCCATCCGATCGTGATCTGTTCAGATAGTCCCCGTACCGTGTCTATTGGGGTGCAGGGGTCGTCTGCCCCTCCAGCGTGAGTCTGCGAAGCTCGGACTCGGCCTGCGCGCGCGCCTTCCTGGCCTCGCTCCTGACGGCTTCCTTTGTGCTCAGCTCGCCGAACAGTCGCTCTCGCGTCGGGGTAAAGCGCCGGTCGACAGTAGTATTGAAGGTGTCGGTAATCAGGGCCTTAATTGTCGTAATCTCATCCGTTGCTTTAACCTCTATTGCCTTGGTGCCGGCGACCTTCGCCTGATACTGAGCCTTCTCGGCAAGCAGGCTGACCGCTTCTCCTGAGGTCCTTGCGCTGAACAGGTGCCCGCCCTTCTCCTGCGTCGCAGCCCTGAACAGCTTCGCTTCGTCCTTCGCCTGTGCCAAATACTCCAGCGCCAGCGAGAACTCCTCAGGCGCATAGATTTCCGCCTCGTAATCCCTGGCCTCCCGGATCGCCTTCTCCGCATCCTCCAATGCCTTCATAAAGACCAACTCCTGCGCATCCGCCACGCCTGCCCTGAGCCAGGTCGAAGGACTGCGTCCGGACATCAACATAACCAACGCGATCATGACGGCCACGATCACACATCGAATACTTCGCCTGCCCTCGCTCATTCTGATGATCCTTTCCCGCGGCGGCCGAGATAGCCAAAACGGTCTACGAATGCCGTCGGTTCGAAGTGGCCGCTACGCGCCAGCGCCTCGATCTGTCCTGATGTTGCAAAGTCCTGGGGCTCCAGGCGGATCATATAGGCCCGAAGCGTCTGATACGCTTCCGAGCCCATATCGACGTAGCGGACGCGGATCTTCCCCGTCTGGGGATCCAGCATCTCGGCAAACGGGATCGGAACCATCTTTCCGCCCTGGATGGTCACCATGGCCTCTGTCCGACCGTCCAACAGGAAACGGGTTGCCCAGTAACCGAGGCTGCGACAATACTGGATGTCCAGCGCACCGGGTGGCGCGCAGCGTAGTTCATAGCCGACATCCTTGGCCGCAATCGTGACGTCGATCTCCCGCGCCTTGAGGCTCTCCGCGACCCGCTCTTTCAGGACTCGTCCCAATACCAGTTCCGAGAGGCGGACATTGCCGTAGCCGTCACGTTCAACCGATCCGAGCTCTGTCGGATCCAGCTTATCGGCCAGCCCTTCGCTCAGAATGGCGACCCCGTGCCCCTTTCCCTGGCCGCGCCGCTTGATCACCGCCCCTTCCAGGGTGTCGACCAACATCTGAAGGGGGATCGTCGGTTCCGGAAATTCTTCTCCAATGACGGTGAGCGTAGCACCGACAGCGCCTCCGATACCCAGCGCCAGATGACCGGCGCGCCGTCCCATCACGGTGACAAAAAACCATCGATCCGTCGTTTCTGCGTCCCCCATCAGGTTTTCGACGATCTCTTTCCCGAGGTTACAGGCCGTCGTGAAGCCGAACGTCGGCACCTCGTGCGGGAGCGGAAGGTCGTTGTCGATGGTCTTCGGCACATGCGCAAGGGCGATCCGCCCCTGTGCGGCCTCCGCCAGCCGATGCACGGCGAAGGCGGTATCATCGCCCCCGATCGTCAACAGGCATGAGATCCCGAGTTTATCCAGCGCCTCGACCGTATTGCGGAGCGTCTCGGGCGACCTGGTCGGATTCGTCCTGGACGTCCGCAGGATCGACCCCCCCTCAAAATGGATGCGGGAGATCCCAGCGATTTCAAGCTCCGTGACGTGGGCGGTGTCGCCTCGCGCAAGCCACTTGAATCCGTCATAGAGGCCGAGCACGCGCACCCCATGATTGCGCGCCTCGATGGTGGCCGCCGCGATGACGCCGTTGATGCCGGGGGCGGGACCTCCTCCAACCAACATGGCCAGCGTTTTCATGCGATCCCTCCGCGGTGAGAAACAAGCGGTTAGCCATGGGCAACGTGTGGATGCTGAACAGGATGGAGCGGGAGACGGGACTCGAACCCGCGACGTTCAGCTTGGGAAGCTGACATTCTGCCACTGAATTACTCCCGCGCCCTCTTCTGTCTAACAAAAGCGCTCGTTGTTGTCAATTGCTTTCGACGCGCAGGTGCAGTGAGTTGGTCGTCGCGTCGAAGAGTTGCTGCCACGACTCCAGATGCGCCCGGACGTAGGTGAGCGCCTCCTGGCGATCGGTCATAGCCCCCGTTGCCTGGGCCTCTTGCAGGTGCTCGATGATAAATCCCAGGAAAGGACCCGGCGTGACGCCGAAAAGATCGATCAGATCGTCTCCCCGCAAAAGAGGCGTGGCCTGACTGGCGAGAAACTCGGTACGATAGAAACGGAGGGCCTCGCGCAGGAACTGCTGATGTCGGGAAAATGCCTCCGCCTCCTCGCCGATCGTGGCCCGCAGGTCCGCCCACGAGTGCAGCAACACCAGGGGAGCCGCATCGCCCGCCTCCCTAAAGAAACGGTACCGCGCCCTGGCGGTCACGGTCGGGGCGCTCGACAGGTGGATCGGCCGTACATGATGCTGCTCGATGCCGGCTACCAGGTTCGTCGCCGTGCGACCCAGCCGAAGGCGGTCACACAGACGGGCGAGGATCGGCAGACCGGCCTGCTCGTGCCCGATGAACCGGACTCGACCGTTCGGTTCGACGCTCCGGGTCTCCGGTTTGCCGACGTCATGCAGAAACCCCAGCAGCTTCAGGATGGCCGTCTCGGTGACGCCTGCCTCGATCTCCCGGTCGAGCCGCTCGCGCAACCAGATTGCATCATCCGGGAAGAAGCGTCGAAGGTCGGTGAGCAGCCGTTCGACAGACGACAGGGTCTGCAGTGAGTGGTCCCAGAGGGGCAGGCGATGCGGCCTGCTCGCCGGGACCGACTTGAGCGCCTCGACCTTCGGGACCAGTACCCTCAGAAGCCCCAGGGTATCGAGCTGTTCGAGCCATGGCGCTGCGGGGACCGTATCGAGTATCCTGAACAGCTCCTCGCGCAGACGCTCACCGGCGATCGTTCCGAGACGCGCTGCACACTCGATGATCCATCCCCTGGTGGCCTCCTCGATAGTAAAATCAAGCTCTGCCGCCAGGCGAACCGCCCGAATGAGGCGAAGCGGATCACGATCGAATGCCGACGGGGCGATGGCCCGCAGGCGTTTGTCCCTGAGATCGATCAGCCCGCGGGTGGGATCAATCACGGAGAGGGTGTGGGGTGTGGGGTGTGGGGTGTGGGGAATGTCGAGGCGGAGGGCGAGTGCGTTCACGGTAAAGTCGCGGGCGGCCAGATCGGCCTCGATCGTCTCGCCCTTCGGTCGGCTGATGTCGATCTGGGTCATACCTTCTGCTGATCCGACAACGACGCGCATCGTCGCCGGATCGAGACGAACCAGACTCCCGTTGAGGGCGGCAGCCAGATCCCGACCGAATCGATCCGGATTCTCCCAGATCACCAGATCAAGATCGGCGCGTCCTGTCCTGCCGGAACCAAGCAAAAGGTCGCGCAGATATCCGCCAACCAGGTAGAGGGGACCGGTCCCGCCGGCCGTCGCGACCGCCTCTATAACCCGAACGCACGGGTTGCGCTGCAACTGATCCGGATGAATGTCCGATGCCTCACTCATCCGAAAAATTCCCTTGCCATTCCCGATTCCTGACCTTTATGATAGCGTTAATGCATAGGGCAGGCCTCGGTCGCCTGCCCTTCTTCCAGGTAACAATCGACAATCGATGAGGGTGACCAAGATGCAGCCCCCGTGTCAATACCATAATGACATGAATACGAGTGAGAAGGAAGCAGTATGATGAGGATTACCGCAGAGATGAAGATTGACAATGTGGTACGGCAATACCCGGAGACCGTCCAGGTCTTCAATCGCTATGGCGTCGCCTGCCTGGGGTGCTCTGCGGCCGAGTATGACAACATCGCCGTCAGCGCCCAGGTCCATGGTGTCAACCTCGATCAACTCCTGCGGGAGCTGAACGAGACCGTCGCCGTTCGAAACTGAATCGCACACATCGCGTGTTCACAACGCTCAAACGGGATATCCAAGCGGCCCTCGACCGAGATCCGGCGGCCCGCAACGCGCTGGAGGTGCTCGTCTGCTATCCCGGCCTGCATGCCCTGTATGTTCATCGCCTCGCCCACTGGTTCTGGAACCATAATCTGAAGACCCTCGGTCGTATCATGTCGCACGTAGGCCGATTCCTGACCGCGATTGAGATCCACCCCGGCGCGCGTCTCGGCCAGGGGCTGTTCATCGATCACGGCAACGGGGTCGTCATCGGCGAGACCACCGAAATCGGCGAAAATGTCACCATCTATCAGGGTGTCACGCTCGGCGGCACCAGCCTGGAGAAAAAGAAACGCCACCCGACGATCGGTAACGGCGTCGTGATCGGTGCGGGCGCCACTATCCTCGGACCGATCAAGATAGGCGACAACAGCCGCATCGGCTCAGGCTCCGTGGTCGTCAAGGAGGTCCCGCCGAACTCGCTGGTGGTGGGCGTCCCCGGTCAGGTTATCTATCGCGACGGCAAGCGGGTGCCCCCGTCCGTCGATCTGGAGATGACCGACCTGCCGAACCCGGCAGAGAAGGCGATTCGATGTGTTGTGGAGCGCCTGCAGGAACTGGAAAAGGAGGTCGAAACCCTCAAAAAGGAGTTACCGGCTGCCCATGCCCCCTATACGTCGTCCTCCCGGTACCACTCGACGCGCAACGAATAGCCCGCCACCTCTCGAGTAGTCCCACATTCTTTTCGGCATTGTCCAGAAGGTCCCCTCACCCGCACCCTCTCCCCAAAGGGGCGAGGGGCAACAAGAAAAACCTCCTCTCCCCTTCCAGGGGGAGAGGACTGAGGTGAGGGGGCTGTTTTTAATCGGGCGGGGTCATGGACCAGGCCTGATCCGGCTCTTCCCGGGCAATGACCACAATGCCGGACTCGGACACATGATAGCGTTCACGGTCCGCCTCTATATGGTAGCCGATCTCGGTTCCCGGTTTGATGAAGACATTCTTGTCGATAATCGCCCGCCGAATCCGACAGCCCCTGCCGATCTCCACCCGATTCATGATCACCGATTCCTCAATCTGGCAGTGACTGTGGATGCGGACATTCCGGCCGATGACTGAATTCCGGACTGTGCTTCCGCTGATGATGGTTCCCTCGGCGACGATTGAGTCCAATGCCATGCCGCGCCGCACGTCGTCGTCAAAGACGAATTTGGCGGGCGGGTCGCTGTAGCTGACGGTACGAATCGGCCAGCTCCGGTTATACAGATTAAAGGTCGGGTGGACCGCGCGCAGGTCCAGATTCGCTTCGTAATACGCCTCGATGGTCCCGACATCCCGCCAGTAGCTCGGCTCTTCCCCCCGTAACAGGGTCGGGATCCGGTTCCTTCTGAAGTCGTAGGCGTACACCTTTCGGCTCTCTGCGATCAGGCGTGGCAGGACGTCCCGCCCGAAGTCGTGGGCGCTGTGTGGGTTATGCGCATCCTCCTCTACCGCCCGAAGCAGCAGGTCGGTTTCGAACAGATAGTTGCCCATCGAGACGAGGGCGTGATCCGACTCGCCCGGGATCGATTTTGGCTGTGCGGGCTTTTCCTCGAAGCCGAGCAGCCGCCAGTTCTGGTCCGCCTCCATCACGCCGTAAAGCGACGCCTCCTGAATGGCGACCGGAAGGGCGGCGACGGTCACCTCCGCCTCACGTCGCAGGTGAAAATCTATCATCTGGCGGATATTCATTTTGTAGATGTGATCCGCACCGAAGACCGCGACCACGCGCGGGTGGACCCGCTTGATCAGGTGCAGGTTCTGATAGACGGCATCCGCCGTACCCTGGTACCACTCTTGGCCGGTCCGCATCTGGGCGGGGACCGGCACGACGAAGTGATTGCGGGAGACGCTGGTGACTTGCCAGCCTTCCTGCAGATGCTCCACCAGCGACTGGGCCTTGAACTGCGTCAGGACATAGATGGAGTAGATACCGGAGTTCACGAAGTTAGAGAGGACCACGTCGATGATCCGATACTTGCCGCCGAACGGAACCGCCGGCTTGGCGCGGTCCTTCGTCAACGGATACAGCCGTTCGCCCCTCCCCCCCGCCATAATCATCCCCAGAACGGTCACGTACGCTCCTCCTCAACAGACCATCGGGTACCTTGTGCCAACTCCTCATCGGCCAGCGGTGCGATTATCCACACTTAGGCGCCAGTTGGCAAGCAAATGAGCGAGCCCTACGCAAGATTGACATAATAGGGGCTTACGAATATTATGTTGTCCTATATTGGGACTATACGGCGTGCTATAGATCAGCGACAAGAATAGGAAGTTCATCATTGAACAAAAAAGAAACGAATAACACGGTCCTTGTGGCATGTATCCTGTCGTCCCTCGGCATATTTATCTTTGGTCTGTTTATGCCGCTGGGTGTGGCCGCCGCCGTCCCGTATATCGGCGTCGTACTGCTCTCCCTGTGGTTGCCGGATCGCAAACACACCCTGATCACCGGAATGACTGTGTCCATATTGACGGTCGTCGGTGTGGTGTTGGCACCTCCCCCCATAGAAAAGGTATGGATCGTTGTTGTCAACCGATCCCTCTCCCTCCTCGGGATCTGGGCGGCCGTCGTTGGCGTTTCGGCGTACAGGCGTTCTCTGAACACCATAACGGCGCAGAAGGAGCTGTTGGAAAAGGAGGAAGCGGCGCTGAGGCAGGCTAACATCAATTTAAAAAAATATACTGAGGAGTTGAAGCGTTCCAATGCGGAGCTGGAGCAGTTCGCCTATGTGGCCTCCCACGATCTTCAGGAGCCGTTGCGGATGGTGGCCAGTTTCACGCAACTCCTGCAACGACGCTACAAAGACCAACTCGATGCCGACGCGCATGAATTCATCTCTTATGCCGTAGAAGGCGCGAACCGCATGCAGCGATTGATCAATGACCTGCTGAGCTATTCCAGGATCCACACCAAGGGCAGGCCCTTCGAAGCGGTCGACTGCGAGGAGATCCTGGGTCAGGCACGCGCCAATCTTCAAGTGGCCATAGAGCAACGCGGCGCCATGGTCACCAACCGTTCCCTTCCGGCGGTCATGGGCGATGCGTCACAACTGATGCGGCTATTTCAGAACCTGATCGATAATGCCATCAAGTTTGCGGGGGAAGAGGCCCCCCGTGTTCACATTGCCGCGGAACAAAAGGATGGAGAATGGCTTTTCTCGGTGCGGGACAACGGGATCGGCGTTGAGCCGCAATACAAAGAGCGTATCTTCGTCATCTTTCAGAGACTGCACGGTCGAGATGAGTACCCGGGCACCGGCATCGGCCTGGCCATCTGCCGAAGGATTGTGGAACGGCATGGCGGTCGGATCTGGATGGAGTCAGAGCCTGGAAAGGGCTCCACCTTTTATTTTACAATCCCAAGCACAGGAGGCAATTCGACATGAAGAAGCGAGACAACGGTACACTGATCGAGATCCTGCTGGTGGAGGATAATCCGGCCGATGTGCGCCTCACCAAGGAGGCCCTCAAGGACGGAAAGCTCCTCAATCATCTCAGCGTGGTCGGGGATGGGGTGGAAGCGCTGGCCTTTCTGCGGGGCCAGGGGAAGTACAAGGACGCCCCGCGCCCCGACCTGATCCTCCTCGACCTGAATCTCCCCAAAAAGGATGGCCGGGAGGTGCTGGCGGAGCTCAAAACCGACGAGCGGTTAAAGAGCATCCCCGTCGTCGTCTTGACGGTCTCCAAGGCCGAAGAGGATATCCTGAAGACCTATAAGCTGCACGCCAACTGTTACATTACCAAGCCGGTGGACCTCGACCAGTTCATCAGGGTGACACAGTCGATCGAAGATTTCTGGTTCAGCATCGTGAAGCTGCCTCCAAAGGAGGAGGTCCATGAAAGGTGACGCCATTCGTGTCCTCATGATCGAGGACGATCTGCCCTATGTTCGGTTCATAGAGGAGGTCCTAAAGGAGCCCAGCCGGGCCAGATGTGCGTTGACCTATGTGAAAAGACTCAATGAGGCCACGGAGTTGCTGGGCAAAGAGGAATTTGACGTGGTGCTGCTGGACCTCAATCTACCGGATAGTTGGGGGTTCGACACATTCGAGCGCGTCCATTCGCAATTTCCCTCGGTTCCTGTTGTGGTCCTGACCGGTCTGGAGGATGAGGAGTTGGGCATGAGGGCCGCCAAGAAGGGCGGCTATTACCTAAGTAAAGCGGGTATACCGGGGGGTCTTCTTATCAATACGATCCAGCATGCTATCGAGCGTACGCGTCTCCTGGAAGATCTGGAAAAATCGTATCAGAAGTTTTATAGCCTCTCGGCACATCTGCAGCATCTGCGGGAGGAGGAAAGAAGGTGGCTCGCTAGAGAGCTTCACGATGAGCTTGGGGGGCTCTTTACGGCGATGAAAACGGAATTATCCTTTGCAGTCAAGCAACTCGCCGAACGCCCCAGTCTCCTTTCTGAGACGGAAAAGTCCCTGACGAAGCTCATCGATACGGGGATTGAAACCGTCCAGCGGATCTCCTCCGATCTGAGGCCGCCCCTATTAGACCACTTGGGCCTCATGCCTGCGATCCAGTGGCATATTCAGGAATTCCAAAAACGGACCGGGATTCAGTGTCAATGGACATTATGTACTGGGGAGATCCCTTTGGATAAAGACCGGGATCTTGCGGTCTTCCGCATTGTGCAGGAAGCCCTGACCAACGTGGCCCGCCATTCGAAGGCATCCCGGGTCACCGTGGAGGTGTCAAGGAACGAGGACTCGATGACGTTGAGGATCGAAGACAATGGGGTGGGATTCAATGAAGAAAAGCTCGACGACCCTCATTCCTTCGGTTTGATCGGCATACAGGAGCGTGTCCTCTTTTTGAAGGGTCAGGTGACGATCAAAGGCTTCCCGCAGCAGGGGACAACAGTTGCCGTCACCATCCCCCTGCTAGTGTAGTGCGTCTGACGCTTCTTCACATTCATTCTGGAGCCGTCATTCCCGCGAAAGCGGGAATCCAGCGCAGCAAGACTGGATTCCGGGTCAAGCCCGGAATGACGATCACTATAAAGAGACTTATGGGACACTACGCTAGGTCCGCCAGGGGTGGACCGGGAGGTCGGCGAGGCCGATGGCCTCAGCGCCGGCCTTGGCCACAAGATGATCGTTTTCCACAGTGCTGCCGCTCACGCCGATCGCCCCGATGAGAATTCCCTCCATATTGACGATCGGCAGCCCGCCCGGAAAGGTGATGAGCCCTTCGTTGCTGTGCTCAATCCCGTAGAGCGGACCGCCGGGCTGGGACAGCTTGCCGATCTGTCCCGTCGGCATCGCAAAGAAGCAGGCGGTTTTCGCCTTCTTAAAGGCGATGTCGATGCTTCCGACCCATGCATCGTCCATCCGGACGAACGCCTTCAGGTTGGCGCCTGAGTCCACGACGGCGATATCCATACACGTTCCCAGCTCCTTAGCCTTCTCAATGGCCACTTCGATTGCCTGCTCAGCCTGTTCAAGCGTTACGTGCATCGAACCTCTCCTCTCCCGGAATGGGGTCTTCGACCCTTGTCAAGCCGCGACTTACTTTTCGCGGAAGCAGTTTATCGCTATCTCTATGGGTTCGGCTTAAGCGACTTTACGCTTCTTCAGTTCATTCAGTAATTCAGGATGTCGATCCAGCAATCGAAAGAGATTTACCACCGCCGCCACCGGTTTGGCTTCACCTCTTTCGTAGCGAGAAAAGGCGTTGTGACCGCCACCAGCTATGGTCGCCGCTTCCTTTTGAGTTAATCCGAGCTTTTTTCTAATGCGAGCAAGTTCAAAGGCTTCTTGCCGGTCAACGCGGGCCATAAAATTATCAAGTAGCGATTCGGAGGCAGTCGCTTCTTTTCCGGTTAGGATGCCTTCACCGCATACAGCACACCAGGCCCCTTCCTGTTCGTATTCGAGGAGATGGCCACGGTATTCGAACCTTGTCTGTTTCGTCCGCTGTTCTAATGTTCCCTGAAAACAGGCGGGACATCTCTTTCCATCCCATTGCCGGCTCATTAGTTATCTCTCCTTGAACGACACGATAAAGTAATCCCCGTATTGTTGAAACTTGATATATAGGGCTCGCTTCTTCCATTCAGCATGGTACACATCCTGCCATACCCGGCTATCTGTATGGACCGTCATGGACTTATAAAGGTTTCCTGGAGACAGTCGTTGAATTACGGTCAGGGCATGTGCCAGAGATATCCCTGCCGCCTTAATGCCGTGTCGGGCTGTCACCGTCAGATTCATAGTCTCGACAGAGCGTATCTGAGCCTGAATCGCCTTCAGGCCATAATGAGGGCGGCGTTTTTCCATACATCACTATAACCCTCAGAGGGTAATGATTCAACAGCGATTTTGTTCGATACCTTGAACAGGGGGATCTCTCGTCTATCTTTGCGACGAGTGGGGAGACTCTAAAGCCGCGGGCAGGTGATCGGGTAGGGGGAGGATCGGGAAGAGCCGAATAAAGGCCAGGTAGGACAGGATGGCTGCGCTGGCGAATCCCAGACTGATCAACAGCTCGGGGATACCCAGGGGCGCGGCAGGGCCTGTCCAGAGCGCCGGGACGACGAGCACGTACCGCTCGACCCAGATGCCGCCGGCGATGGCCAAGCCCATCGGCAGCAGGGCAAAGGGGTCCTGCTTGGCGCGGCGACTGAAGAAGACGATCAACGGTCCCACGAATCCCGCCATCAGCGCGACCCAGGAGAAAAGCGCCCACGGGAGTACCTGCGTTCTCAGAATCACATATTGGGTCTCTTCGGTGATGTTGCCGTACCAGATGACAATGTACTGGGCCCAGACCAGGCCGATGACCAGCATATCGAAGCCGAACAGCAACTTGCCGAGGTCATGGAAATGCGTGGCGGTGATCCATCGCTCCAATCCGAGGGTCATTCGGAGTACGATGGTCACGACGGCGATGCCTGCCAGGCCGAGATACAGGCTGCTCATGAAGAAGTAGCCGCCGAACAGGCTGCTGTACCAGTGGGGGTCCAACGACATGATCAGGTCGAACCCCAGCAGGCTGAAGACGACCGCATAGGCGACCAGGATGGCCGGTCCGAGCACGCCGAGCACCCGGCGCGAACGTTGGTGTTCTGCCTCAAATCCCTGCCAGCCGCGCGTCAGCCGGGCGTAGAGCGGAGTGGCCGGGATCAGCGACCGTTGTAGCGCGCGTCCGAGCTGCGGGCGGAGATTGTAGTACAGATACAGCAGGCTGAGGACGACCATCATTGCCAGGCCGAGACCGTTTCGGGAGAAGAAGAAGGGAACGTTCAGCCACGCCGCCTTCTCGGGGATCGGATGGCGCACCCAGGGGTAGAGCCAGGAGCGACCAAAGAAGAGCGGGACGTAAAGGAGTAGAGTGATCGGGAGGAACGATCCCATCCCGATGGCAACCCGTTTGATGACGGGACCCCAACGGGCATTGCACAGATCGTAGATCGCTCCAAAGACCACGCCAGCCTGAGCCAGGCCGGTCCAGAAAAGAAAGTTGACCAGATAGATCTCCCACGCCCGGACCGGCTGTTCGGCGGAGATACCGAGCAAGAAGGTAAGTAAGCCTGCGATCAGTAGTCCCGTGAGAATCCCGGCGACGGCGCGAGGACTCCGACGCGGAATCCTGCGGATACTCTCCTCCAAGTCGGCGAGTTCGGTCGTAACGTTCATGGTTGCCGGAGGCTCCTGAGAAAGTTGACGATCTCCCACCGCTCCCTGGGGGCGATCAAGTCGCCATGGGCGGGCATAATCGGACCGCCGTTTCGGATCGTCCCATAGAGATAGCCATCGCTCTTCTGTTGAAAGAACGGAAGGGTCAGGTCTGGTGGAGGAATAAACTTGGCGGCTACCGGACCCATCCCTTTACCGTCGGCGCCGTGGCAGTGGACACAGTAGATCTCGAACAGCCGCCGCCCGTTCTCCACGGATTGTTCGGTGACCGGCACCGGATTGACGAGGCTCTTATCCATCTCCTCGCGTGTCATCGGGCGCTCCCACCCGTCTCGTGGGATGGTTCCTGCTGCAGGACGTCGTGGCGCTTCCTGCGGCTTGATGGAGGGCTGGTCCTTCATGTCTCGGCTCCACGGGAAACCATACGCCGAGCCGGCCCAGAACAACAGAGCGGTCACCGCCCATAGACCTGTACACCTACACTTCAACATCGCCTTCCACCTGACGGACCGCGGCCGCTCCCGCATGGCGGAGAATCTGTGCCGTAGCCTCGATATCGTTCGGCGCGCAGAAGACAAAGAGGCCGAACTGGTCCTGACAGAAGCGAGGGTGAAACGCGGGACCGATGTGGAGTCTTGGGAAACGCGCATTGATCAGCAACCCCAGCAGGGTTCCGATCGCCCCGAAGAGAATCGTCAGCTCGAAGGCGATCACGATAAAGGCCGGCATCGAGACGATCGGCTTGCCTCCGACGATGTGCGGATAGCCGATGGAGGTGTTGATGGTCAAGCCCAGTCCGAAGATTGCGCCGACAATCCCACCGACGAGGGTGAACACGCGGACGGGGCTCTCGCGGCGACCCAGCGCCTCATCGATCTCATGGCGGGGGACAGGCGACGCGACCCGGAGGTTGTCGAAACCGGAGACGCGCAGCTCTCGGATGGCGGCGAGAAATCGATCGAGCTGATCGAAATGCCCCACCACCCCGACCGCTCGCCCGTTCATCAACAGTCCTCCTCCCTTTCCGCCTTCCGCCTATCGCCTTCTGCTTCGTTCATCACGGGCGGCGGAAGCTGTTCCTTGACCTCTACGATCGAGACAACCGGCAGCAGTTTCGCAAAGAGGAGAAACCAGAGGAAGAACCATCCGAAGCTGCCGGCCGTGATGCTGAGATCGACCCACGTCGGTGTGTAGAGGCCCCAGGTGTACGGATCGTAGTCGCGCGCCAGCGAGGTGACGATAATGACGAATCGCTCGAACCACATCCCCACGTTGATGAGGAGACAGATGACGATCAGCCATGGCGTACTTGTCCTGATCCGCTTGATGAAGAAGAGGAGGGGGATCAGCGAGTTGAAGACGATCATGATCCAGAACCCCCAGGCGTAATCGCCCAGCGCCCGGTAGCGGAAGGTCTCCCATTCGAAGTTGTTGGCGCTGTACCAGGCGATGAAATACTCGGTCGCATAGGAGTAGCCGACGATCATGCCGGTGAGGACGATCAGCTTCGCCAGGTTTTCCAGATGTGTCTGCGTGAGGTACGCATCGAGGCGGAAGACCCGTCGGAGCGGGATCAGGAGCGTAATCACCATCGCGAGGCCCGAATGGATGGCCCCCGCCACGAAGTAGGGGGCGAAGATGGTCGAGTGCCAGCCGGGGACCATCGACATGGCAAAGTCCCACGAGACGACGCTGTGGACCGAGATGACCAGGGGTGTCGCCAAGGCGGCCAGGAACAGATAGGCGCTGGTGTAATGCCGCCACTGTCGGTCGGTCCCCTGCCAGCCCTGGGCTAAAAACCCGTAGACGCGACGCCGCCACCCGGTCGACTGGTTTCGAACGACGGCTAAGTCAGGAACCAGGCCGGTGAAGAAGAAGACCATGCTTACCAGCATGTAGGTCAAGACCGCGAAGACGTCCCAGATGAGCGGGGAGCGGAAGTTGGGCCACAGCCCGCCCACCTGCGGGTAGGGGAGAAGCCAGTAGACGTACCATGGACGCCCCAGGTGGATGATCGGAAAGAGGGCCGCGGTCATCAGGGCGAAGACGGTGACTGCCTCCGCCGCCCTGTAGATCGAGGCGCGCCAGCGGACGCGGAAGAGAAACAGGACGGCCGAGATGAGCGTCCCGGAGTGGGCGATCCCGACCCAGAAGACGAAGTTGGTGATGTCGATGGCCCACATGGTCGGGTGCGTGAGGCCCCAAACCCCCATCCCATACCGGATCTGACGGCTGAAGGCGAATACGCCCAGCGCCACAAGCGCAATCGCAATGGTTAGGAGGAGATACCAGGTGCGCCCGGGCGCCTGCATTGTCTTCAGCAGATCCCGGTCGACCCGGCTATAGCTGAGTTTGTAGTCGGCCATGTCGAGTGCTGAGTGGTCAGTGTTCAGTGCCGGCGATGACGATTTTTTTCAGATAGGTGATCGCCGGTTGCGTATTCAGATGTTCCAGAACCCGGTAGCGACGCGGGCTGCGGCTGAGTTGTGATACCTCACTGGCCGGGTCCTTCAGATCGCCGAATACGATCGCCCGTGTGGGACAGGTCTGGGCGCAGGCCGGTACGATCTCGCCGTCCCTGACCGGCCGCCCTTCCTCTTTTGCCTTGGCTTTTCCGGCGGTGATCCGCTGTACGCAAAAGGTGCATTTCTCCATCACGCCGCTCTCGCGGACCGTCACGTCGGGATTGAGTTGGAGGTGGAGCGGCTCCGGCCATGGATAGGTAAACCAGTTAAAACGGCGGACCTTGTACGGGCAGTTGTTGGAGCAATATCGAGTTCCGACACAGCGGTTATAGACCTGGATATTCAACCCTTCGGAGTTGTGCAGTGTGGCATACACGGGACAGACCGGCTCGCAGGGCGCATTATCGCACTGCTGGCAGAGCATTGGAATAAACCGGGTCCCTGGTTGATCTGCAGGTCCCTCTTCAAATCGCTCAATCCGGATCCACGACATCTCGCGGCCCTTCATTAATTGCGCCTTGCCGACCACCGGGATATTGTTCTCCGCATAGCAGGCCACGACGCAGGCGGCGCAGCCGGTGCACGCGTTGAGGTCGATGGCCATGCCCCACCGGTGGATGGGGTGCTCATGAGGCGGGTACATCTGCCGAGTGTTGGGTGTTGAGTGTTGAGTGTTGAGTGCAGGCTCACTCGGTTGTAACTCCCCCGGCGAGATCGCCTGGGCAATCCCTCGGTCGTATTGGCGGGTACTTCCCGAGACCGACGCCAGAGGATACCTGAGGCCGGTGTTGGTAAGGGTCACCACCGAGAAATCTGACCGGCCCTCGGAGCCCGACCCCGACTTCGAGTGCAGCAACATAAAAGGGTTGCCGCCCCGTCGCGTCTCGCCAAGCCCGATCGCGTTGGGATCTTGTGGATTGGCGTAACGACCAAAGGCGGTGTGACCCTGACCGATTGGGGCGGCCACTGTCCCTCGCCTGACCCCGGGAGAGAGGTGGGCGGGTAGCTCGATTTCTCCGTACGACGATGTGACGTTCAAAAGATCGCCTTCGCCGATGGCCTGGTGTTGTGCATCCTCCGGATGGATGTCGAGCCAACCGTCCCAGGCGAGCTGGGTCATCGGATCGGGGAGTTCCTGGAGCCATGGCCTGTTGGATCCGCGGCCATCAAAATGATTGATCGATGGGTAGGGGAGGAGGATCAGGGACTTGGGCTGATCGAGAACCTGAAGCGTTTGCAATACGTCTGACAGACCCTTGAAATTCAGACCAATAGGTCGAGGACGCACCTCTTGAAAGACGCCGCCGCGCTGCAGTGCGTCGCCCCAGAATAGCTCAAAGTCGGTCTTCGATCCGACCTGCCGATGCAGCGCTCGCCATCGATTGCGAAGCCGTTCGTAAAAGCTCGCTTCCGTGAAGGCCTGCGTCTGTGGGTCGCCCGATCGCTTCGCCAGCGACAGCAAGAGATCGCCGAGCGGTTTCGTGTCGAAGATCGGTTCCATAGCGGGCTGCATCAGGCCGTACATCCCTTCCCACGGTTCCTCGTCCCCCCAGCTTTCGAGAGGGGTATGGATCGGCAGGATGAGGGTAGCCCTCGCCGTCGTCTCATCCATGAAGCTGGAACAACCGACCACTAGCGGTACCTTTTCCAGCGCCTGATCGAGGCCCGCCGACTTGGGGAGTGTGAAGAGCGGGTTGACATCAGAGAAAAAGAGGGCGGAGATCTCGCCGTTGTTCATCCCCTCGATGAGCGAAATCAACTCGTGATAGGCGGACAGCCGGCCAAGACCGGACAGGGGACCGAAGCGGACAGTCCGGCCGATATTCCCGGTGACGTAGTTCAACAGGTTTACCGCAGCCACTGTTGCTGTTGCGTGTTGGTCGCTTCCAATGCTCCCGCCGCCCAAGGCGAGCCCGGGATCGGACTGGGCGAATAGGCGGGCAAGTGTCTCCAGATCCTCCGTCGTAACCCCTGTAGCCCGCGAGACCCGTTGGGGCGTGTAACGATCAACCAGATCCTTGATCCGTTCGATCTGATCCCCGGGGACTCCCCTGTAGAGCCCTTCTGCAATGATCACCCGGACCACCCCTAACGCCATGATGCCTTCGGTGCCGGGCGGGATCGAGACCCACCGGTCGGCGTTGGCCGCCGTCAGTGAGCGTCGTGGCCCGACGAAGATAAAACGCCCCATGCGGCCCTCCTGGTATGTGCGCATTGCGGCGAATTCGCGCGCATACATCACGGGCGAGATCCAGGTCTCCAGAAAGTCCGATCCGAACGACAGGATGAGTTGAGAGGATTGGAGGTCGTAGGTGGGGATCGCTTCGAGCCCGAACATGAGCCCCGCAGCACGCTTGATCGCCTCGTATGTAAACGGCTCATAGCGTAGCCGCCGGCTTGAGCCGAACGCCTGAAGCCATCGATCGATCAATTGGTCCAAGGTTCCTGTGAGATGCGGTGTCAGCCAGACGATCCCCCGCTTCCGCTCACGTAGCTCCTCCAGGCGATTCACCAGCCATCCTTCGGCTTCGTTCCAGCTCAGTGGCTTGAATTGACCTGACGCGTTCTTGAGCAGCGGTCGGCTGATCCGATCCGGATTGTACAGTCCCTGGAGAGAGGCCTGGCCGCGGGCACACAGACGACCCCGGTTGACCGGATGGTCGGGGTTACCCTCGACCGTGACGGCGCGTCCCTCCAGTGTCTTGACCAGCATCCCGCACCCGGCCGGGCATTCGCGGCAGACCGTGGCATACCACGTCGCTCGGCCAGGAATAATCTCCTCCGGCGGGATCAGATACGGGATCAGCTTCTCCGGGACCTGGTTGGAGCAGCCCGTGAGGGTCGCCGTTCCGCCGATTCCAAGCCACTTGAAGAACTCGCGCCTATTCACTCTTCTTTCCCGATTCCTTCACTCAACACTCAACACTGTCTCTTCACTTATGACAGGTCACGCAATCGATGCTCGCTTGTCGATTGCGATGGCAGTCAAGACATCGATTCATGGTCAGGTCTACCGCTCTGTAAACGCGATCCATCGTCTGAATCGAGCCATGACACTTCTCGCAGTTGATGTGAGCCCGGACATGGGCCACATGCGAGAACGCCACAAAATCCGGTTGACCGAAGATCTTGACCCACGGGATCGATTCCTGCCGGTCCCAATACCCTTTCAGTTTTTGGATCTCCGGGCGATTGGCGGCGGTGATCTTGTGGCATCCCATGCAGAGTTGGACGGATGGGATGCCGGCAACAGGGGATCGCCTGGCATTCGTATGGCAGTACAGGCAAGGGATCTGATGGACACTGGTGTGGACCTTATGGCTGAAGTCGACAGGTTGGACAGGCGGCGTGCTCTCGGAACGAAGAGCTGTGAATCCAAGAATGGTGACAAAAATCACAAGCCCAAGCAAAACCATCATGATCCGCTTCACCAGTGCTGGCCCCCTCCCCATCGTCGGGCTCGTTGCCGAGGCACTGTTCCGGCTGGTCGGCGTATCGGTTTCAGGGGTCTGTTGAGCTGAGAGGACGGGAACGCGCGACCAGTGGCCGAGGCGGGTCGCAATCGGGCTGTGAAAAGGGGGAGGCGACCGCAGGATCGCCTCCCTCATCACTGTTGCGAATAGCTATATCATTTTGCAGCATGTCGTGTCTCAATTGGCGAGAGATGCGACAATTGTTCCGTTAGAAATTGAGGCCGACATAGCCACCAGTTGTGAAATGTCGCAGATTTTCATCCGGGATATCGGGACCCCAATAGTAGCGGAAGTCGACGCCAAGGCTGACTCGATTATTCCAGAACAGCCGTTCAATGCCAAATCCGCTGACCCCGCCGACGCTGATGTTGGTAATGGCCTTGTTGACAGGAGTATTGACGTTGAAGGTTAACCCCACAGGGATAATCCATGGCCGATACGGGGCGAGCAGGGGGCTGTAAGAGCCGAGGTTGTCGAACCGGATCTTAGGGGCGATGCCTACGGTCAGAATGTTCTCCAATCCCCTTTTCTCCGCGAGTTTCTTGTTGGGAGCCGTTGGACCTTCAACCGTAGCGTCTGAATCACCTGCTGTCTTCTGTGTCTGGATGTACTCAACGTAGATCTCTCCAAGCAGTGTACTGTTGAAGATCGTCATGATCGGCAGGTCCACGCCGCCACCGACTTGCCAACCGTCTTTATCGTTGGAATCACTCTGAGTTGTTAATAGTGAGTTGGTCCTCGGATGATCCATGCGGACAAAGCCGCCCTTGAAAAAGACCTGCCCTCCCGACAGGGCGGAGCTTGCGGCCTTCGCAGCCATCTCGATCTTCATCTCCTGCTTCAACGCTGTCATCTTTTCTTCTACGGGGCGCGGAACCTCGGCCTGCATCTTGGTTTCGAGCGCATCCAGACGATCCTGCATTCGTTTGATCATGTTGTTCTTTGTCTGAACCTCGTCCCGTAACGCCTGCAGTTCCTGCTTGAGCTGGTTCAATTCACTGCGCATCTGTGCGTCGGCGTGACGTGTGAAGGGAAGAAACAATGGCATCGACAATAATAGTGCGAATACAGTCCAGTTCACCTTGCCCGAATACCTCCCCCAGATTTTCACCGTTCACCTCCCCTTGGTAGTTGGTAAGATGTGATCGTCCCCCCAATCATAAAATAAAACTCCATTTGTGGTTCAAAATCAGCCGATTTTACCATCGTCATAATTCTTCAAGCTCCAATTTACAAACTCTATTTGTTTATAGATAGTACATCTGTCCCACGACACCTGTCT